>VEQC01000059.1 GCA_018883455.1 Limnohabitans sp.
CCCTGACCTGAGCGTTATCGGCCCAGTCCGCCACGAACCGCCGGTGTACAAAGGCGAGCGATGTTCAAGCGATTTGCAGTGCCTTGTAGAGGGGTAGCTGCTTTTGCTCGAATTGCTCGGCCAGCGCGGTGAGTTCCGCGAGGTTTTCCTCCTCGCCCTGCAAGGCCTTTCCCTCCTTCAAAATAGACTGCCCGTATTCCTTGATATGACGCCAAGCGAACTCGGCCCACTGCCGTGGCGTTTTCTGGCCTTGCTGACGGGCCAACAGGAATAATTGAATAAAACGATTCGCGCTAAACCCGCCGCCTGTGACGGGGCTGGCGAGTTCGTGTATGTCATCGTTGCTTCGCGCCATTTGCATCATTTGCAGATTGAGGGCGTTCGCGGTCTTTGCCGCCTGACTAACCGCCGAGGCCTCTTGCGCAACACTCAGGTGGTTCATGGACACGAGCAAGATGGCGCACTGAATGAGCTGTGATGCATCAATACCCGCTTTGGACAACACCTGACTGATCTCTCCCAAGCTATGCGGCTTGTGGTCGGCCAGCGCTTGGATGAACGGTTTGTAGACGGTTTCGGAGAGCGTCGCCTCCCCAACGGGCGTCTTGATGGTCAGGGCGATGGAGTCCGGCGGTGAGTGCAGGACCACACGCATGGCGCCAAGGGCATCCCTTAAACCGGAGCGGTCGAGCTTGTGCGAGCCCTTGACCCAATAATCGCGCCGGAACTGAAGATTGCCAATAAAGTCTCGCATTGTCTCGCGCATGGCGACATGGGGTATTTGGCTGAGGAACTCAATTTGCGACGGGGTCAAATTAACCACGTCAACGCTTTCCATCAGATTGGCCGAACATGCGTAATTCAATTTGGCCTGACTGAGGTGATCGTGCAGGTCCGAAAAATACATGGGTTCCCAATCGGCATTGAAATACTCATGGGCAAGGTAATTACGACTGAGGTTTTTGAGTTTTTCCATGCGCTCGGCAACTTGGGGGTTCGCGCGCAAAAAAACCGGATTGAGCGCACTGAAGCGATCAATGAATTCAATCGCACCATTGATGCGAGTCTCACGTCCAGCGCCCGGCGCACTCATGACCTCAGCATGCTGGGCCATGAGCTTGCGCATGGGGGCAAAGGTTCCCCAACCCGGCAAGGTGTTGTAGCTGATGTACAGCACGCCCCCCACTTTGAGCTTGCGGCGCAGGAAATCCACGATGACCGCACGGTTAGCGTTAGAAATCCACGACCAGATGCCATGCAGTCCGATAAAGTCGAAGTCTGGTAGATCCGTGCGCGCGCAAAACGCTTCAAACGCATCGTCAAACAGGCGCAACTTGGCGCCACTGGCGCTGGCGAGAGTTTGCGCAAAGCTGGCCTGTACCGGATTGAAATCCGTCGCGTACCACTGCACTCCCGAGGCCGCCGCATGAATATTGGCTGAAAGGCCCTGCCCAAATCCCAATTCGCAAGCCGTGGTGACCTCCGGACACGCCAACCCTGCATTGAGTAACGCCAAACGGGCACGCTGAGGGTTGAGCTCTCCATAGTACCCATAGGTGTAGCCCATGTCGGTCACATATCCTCTTGTCCAATCCATAAAAGAATTCTCCTGTATTCAATCGATCATTATAATTAGTACTATATAGCTTTTATGAGATAAAAATTACCAGAAAACCATTACCGCAAATCGGCCCCGTCAACGCCCCCGCCTCAGCGGAAGGGACATGCCGCCACAAGGAATTCACCATGGCCCCCCTCTCACCCATAGACCCCGATTACCAACTTCTGCAGCGATTGCGGGGTCGCCGCCGCGCTCATCGGCAACGGTCTCCGGTAAGCTCACACACGCCCATTCCCATGCCACCCACGCTGGGCCAACGCGTGGCCGACCGCGTCGCCGCCACTGTGGGCTCTTGGCCCTTCATCGTGCTGCAAAGCCTCTTGATCGTGGCCTGGATCGGTTGGAACCAACTTGGTCAGCAAGTCTGGGACCCCTACCCCTTCATCCTCTTGAACCTCATCCTTTCCTTCCAGGCGGCCTACACCGCGCCCGCCATCATGATGAGCCAGAACCGACAAGCCGAGATCGACCGCCAGCAAGCGACCAACGACTACGAGGTCAACATCAAAGCCGAACTCGAAATCGAGCTCCTGCACCAAAAGATCGACTGGATGCGCGAACAAGAGATCCGTGCACTCACCGCCGCGGTGGAAAACCTGACGGCGCAGCTCAACGGGCAAGCTAGGGATTAATCGGTCACTTCCGATATCCGCCTGCAAAAGGGTTAGCCACTGACGTCGCAAAGCCACCCCATAAAGCCTTGGAAGGTCAAGACGATGCGCCCAAAGCGTTTAGGACGAATTATCCAATCCGGATAATTAGCCGTATGGGATAAAACTGGATAATTCAGCCCTTCGCAAATATGGATATTGATACCGGTAATTTAATCCAGCCCGCATCCCCGGGGCGCTATTCAAAAGCGGACACGTTTACAAAGCTCACACGCTCAGCTCCATTGGGTGATGCAGTGGTTAACGCACTGCAAGCATTAATGTAGTATTATTGGTATATTTTAAATCTATTATAAATTTTTTATAGTTAATATTCAAAGTGCACCTCTCTTCCCAACCCATACCCGAGCCCCTCTCGCATGCCCGCAAAACGCCTAAAACCTTGCCAGTGTGGACTTTGCACGGAGAGCACGCAAGGTGACTTCGCGCCCGGGCACGATCAAAAACTGCGAATCCATCTTGAAAAGGCCGCCGGCGGGCTCTTGCAATTGAAAAATCTGCTCGCCAGCGTCCAAGCGCCGGAGCACGTGATCAACCGACAACTGGTGGCATACAACGCGCGAGACCTTGTTGCCTGGATTGGTACCTACGCGTCAGACGCCATTCAAAAAACACTCAGCGGAGAAGTTCTCGCCAAGGGCCACGCAGCATTGCGCGCCCGCATGAAAGCACGCATGGCAGACCCTGCTCTCCACGCCAAGCTTCTCAAGCGCAGCGTCATGGGCCAAGTGGTGGTTGACCATGAAGTGGTGACCGAGACGGGGCCCAATGGAATTGAACACATGGAAATGGTGTGCGTCTATTTAGTCGAAGACGGGGTGATTCGGAGTGCGACGTTTCATCGCTCAGTTTAATCATGGACAGATTAATCAAAATCTCAATACTTCCAACAATTATTGTTATTGCTGCGTGCAGGCTTAACGGAATTGATATTCCAACACCTCCCTGCATGGTTAAGTCCATTTTTGAGATTGAGTGCTGGGGCTGCGGAATGAGTAGAGCGATTCTTAAGTTATTTGAACTGGATTTTGTTCAGGCCATCAACTTACACACCGCTTCACCTTTGGTTCTGATGCTTTTGGTTTGGATATTTTGGAAAAGTATGAAAGGGATAAGCAATGGCTGAATTCACAATTGCGGAACAAATGATGTTGACTAGAAATTTAACGGATCAACAGAAATTTTTATTTTTAAGCCAGTACGACTCCGTCAAAAAGGACCGTGGCACGATACTCGCCTTGTCTGTGGTGCTAGGGTTTATGGGAGTCGATCGGTTCATGATCGGAGATATGGGAATGGGCCTTCTAAAGTTATTCACGATGGGATTGTGTGGCATTTTATGGCTAATGGATATCTTACTGATTAGGGAAAGGGTCGATGAACTCAATCGGAAAAATGCAAATGAGATTATTCAAGGCATCGTGAGCATGTCGTCTATGAAAAGTTAATCATGTGCTTCTAATTTCATATTTCATTTTTCAAGGGTGATGGCTGACGAGAGGTTCATTTTGATCTCACCTTTCAATCTGTCTTCATCTGGCTTGCAGCCGCAAGTGATAGATGGTGTTGCTGGCAACAACCTTTTCTTTGTTCAGCCAATCAACCCATTCGTTTGCAGTTGCGAGAAGTTCTCGTAAGTCTATTAATTGAGGCGTGACTTGTTAATGTAAGAAAAGGGAAAAACTGCCTCTCCTCAAATCCAAACGCCATCACCTAGGCAGTTACGCTTTCTCTCCCCACTCAGGACCGATGATCGTTGGCAGTCGCGCCGTTTTTATGAGCGCGCTTCGCTTCACTCAAAACGGCCCATTCATCACCACATTCTCCCAATTCAACAAGCCGGCCGTGCTGACCCAAGCGATGTAAGGGATGTTGAGGAGGGCGGCGGGGCGGGAGATGCGCCAGAGGCCCCAGATGAGCAGTGCGATGGAGAGCCAGAGGAAGGGCCATTCGGCCATGGCCCAGTCGGGGCGCTTGAGGGCGAAGAACAGGGCGCTCCAGAGGACGTTGAAGAAGGCGTTGATGGCAAAGAGCACGATCACGCGGCGGCGTTGGTGCGGCCAGGGGGCGGCGTGCCAGGCGAGCCAGCCGCTGATGGCGGCCAGGGTGAAGATGCTGGTCCAGATGGGGCCGAACCAATAGTCAGCGGGCTTCCAATCGGGTTGCTGGAGCGCGAGGTACCAAGGGCCGATGTCTGTGAGCGCGCCACCAATGCTGGCCACACCATAGCTGATGGTCAGCGCGACCCACAAACTGGGCCAGCGGGGAGGAAGGGTCATACGCGTGCGAGTCCGAACAAGTGTGCCAAATCTTTAAAGAAGATTTTGACATGGGCCATGGGTTTGCGCCGCACGAGCCGCTTGTTCATGTACGCGTCGAAGGTCAATTGCTGCACGTCGCGGTCGTCGCACATGGCGACGAAGCGCTCGCGTCGGCGATCGTTCTGGTACCAGAAGTACTGCATGAGGCCGAGCACCCAAAAGACTTTGCCGTGTTCTTTGAGGAATTTTTTGCGCGCCATGCGCAGCAAGCTGGGGTCGTTGGCGTGCAGGCACGCGTGCACGGCCTGTGCCACGCGGCTGCCGCAGGCCATGGCGTAGTAAATGCCCTCCCCTGAAGAGGGGGCAACCACGCCAGCGGCGTCACCGGTGAGGATGACGTCACGCCCGTTGTCCCAACGTGGCAGGGGTTTTAGCGGGATGGGTGCGCCCTCGCGGCGCAGGGTGGCGGCTTGGGTGAGGCCCGTGGCTTCGCGCAGGCGTGCCACGCCAGTGCGCAGCGAGAAACCTTTGTCGGCACTGCCGGTGCCCACGCTCAGGGTTTTACCGTGCGGGAAGACCCAACCATAGAAGTCTGGGGAGAGATGGCCTTGGTACCACACATCGCAGCGTTCGGGGTCGTAGCCGTTTTGACCATGTGGGGCTTCGAGGATCTCGTGATACGCGAAGACGAGTTTGGTTTTATCGGCATCGGGTATGGCTTGGCGCGCCACTTCGGAGCGCGCACCGTCGGCACCAATGACCAAGCGCGCATGGGCGCGTGCGGGGGTGGTGTGGCCGTGGTTGTCGCGCTGTTCGTAGTGCACCCACTGGCCACCGGCGGGGTCGGCTTCCAAGCGCTCGAAGCGCCCACGTTCGCGCACGGCGCCGTGTTGGGCCGCGCGGTTGCGCAGCCACTCGTCGAACACGTCGCGGTCGACC
Organism: Limnohabitans sp.; assembly: GCA_018883455.1. Taxonomy (GTDB): domain Bacteria; phylum Pseudomonadota; class Gammaproteobacteria; order Burkholderiales; family Burkholderiaceae_C; genus Limnohabitans. The sequence continues at coordinate 5,493 of VEQC01000059.1, forward strand.
ATGCCCACGTAGCCGTTGTCGATGGGGATGTCGACTTGACGGTTGGAGGGGGCGACCATGCGGGCGCATTTGATTTTGGCGACGATGAGTTCATCCGGGATGAAGTAGTCCTGAATGAGGCGCGGGGGAATGGCGCCGCCGCAGGGCTTGGTTCGGCCTTGCCGATCGAGCAACAGCACGCGCCAGCCTGCGCTGGCGAGTTCTTGGGCCGCCGTGGCGCCCGAGGGGCCGCCGCCGATGACGATGACGTCGTAGTGTGTGGTGTTCATGACAACCCCTTCTGCCCCATGGCGGGGTGTGTGGCAAGTTCGGCGCGCGCGTGCGCCAGGCTAAAGCGTCCCACATGCACGGCGCAAAGGGCCGAGACCATGAACATGACTGCTTCCATTGAAAAAACGCTGGCGTAGGCAAGGCCCGATTGGTCCACCACGCTGTGGGCCAGATCGCTCAAGGCGGTGCCCAGCACACCGCCTAAGCCAAAGGCAAGGGCTTGCGCCGCGCCCCACAAGCCCATGCGGGTGCCTTGGCTTTGACCGTCTCCGGCATTGGCTAAGCGCATCATGGTGGCGATGGCGGCGATGGAGAAAGCCCCATTGGCGACACCGAGCAACACCACATTCGCTTTGAGGGGCCAGTTGCCGCCTTGCATGCCTGCGGTCGCCAGTCCGGCCATGGCCACGGCCGAGAGCAAGCAGCCCCCCACCATCCAGGCTTGCACGCTGCCCAAGCGACCCGACACACGGCGGCTGCCGGCGACGGCCACGGCCAACATGCCGATGAGCACGCCGCTGTGGTGCACGCCGGAGAGTTGGGTGGTCTCCCCCGGGCTCATGCCAAAGATGGCGCCCGCGAAGGGCTCGAGCACGAGGTCTTGCGAACTGTAGGCGAGCATGCTCAAGAACACAAAGAGGGTGAAGAGGCGCGCCTGACGGTCTTGCCACACGGTGGCCAAGGCGGCACGGAAATCTTGCATGGTGCGCATCTTGGCGCTCTCGGGGGCGGACTCCACGGGACGGGTGCTGGCCTCCAAACCCCAGAGGGCGAGTGTGGCAACCGCCACGATAAAGACGCCTAAGCCCGCCGTCACTTCAATGAGGCGCTCGGGTGAGTAGGGCTCGATGAGTTTGCCCACGGTGACGGCCGTGAGCGCGAAGCCCATGATCATCATGACCCACACGGTGGTGGCGGCGGGGGCGCGCATGTCTTCGGGCACACGCTTGGACATGAGGCTCAAGAGCGAGGTGCCGGCAGCGCTCACGCCAAGCCCTATGAGCGCAAAGGCCAGCAGGCAAATGCCCAGGCCTTGCCAGTACGACTGCGCCATGTGGGTGGTGCCGATGGCCGCCAGAGTGCCGCCAATGGCGAGCGTGGTCACGCCACCGAGCATCCAAGGGGTGCAAGCGCGGCCGCGATCGGCGCCATAGCCCATGCGGGGGCGCACCATTTGAATGGCGTAATGAAAGCCCACCAGCAGACCGGGCACGAGGGCCGGCAGGGCGAGCTCGACCACCATGATGCGGTTGAGGGTGGAGGTGGCCAAGACCACCATGGCGCCCAGGCAGGCTTGCACCAAACCCAAGCGAACAATGTGGCGCCAGCCCATGGGGCGGGTGGGATCGGTGGTGCTCATGGGGTACCCCCTAAACTGCGCAAGCCCCAGGCGCTCACCATCATGCCGCTCACAAACAGCGGCACGCCAAAGGCGCTCAGGTGCAGGGCCCGCGCGACGGGCTCTTGAATGAAGCGTCGCATGAGCGGCCCTTGCGCCAGCGACAACACAAACACGCCCGCGGCGTGGGCGGGCAACTCCAGTTGCAGCAAGTAGGCCACTACGGCCCACTGCGGCAAGATCATCATGAGGCAAGCCACCATCGCGGCGCGGTGCACCCCGAGTTGCACGGGTAGGGAGCGCACGCCCATTTGCGCGTCGCCTTGCACGGACTTGAAATCGTTGAGCGTCATGATGCCGTGCGCCCCCGCGCTGTAGAGCAAGGCAAGCATGAGCGAGTGCGTATCGGGCATGGCCCCACCGAGCATGACGGCGGTGCCTGTGATCCAGGCCAAGCCCTCGTAACTCAAGGCACAAGCTGCGTTGCCCCACCAGCCATTGGCTTTGAGGCGCAGAGGCGGCGCGCTGTAGGCCCACGCCAACGCCAAGCCGAGCAAGGTGGCGTAGAAGCCCCAGATGCCAAGCTGCCAGGACCACAGCACGGACAAGGCGGTCCAAATGATGGCGATGTACAAACCCCAGCGGCCCGGCATGCGTCCCGAGGGGATGGGGCGTTGAGGTTCGTTGATGGCGTCGACATGGCGGTCAAACCAGTCGTTGACGGCCTGGCTGCTTGCGCAGACCAAGGGGCCGGTGAGCACCAAGCCCAAGGCGATGAGCCACACTTGGCCCGAGAGGCCTTGACCAGAGGCCACCACCCCGCAGGCGAAGGCCCACATGGGGGGGAACCAGGTGATGGGTTTGAGCAGTTCAGCGACGGCCGCGGGCTGGGGCAGGGACATGCCCCATTTTTTGCGTTTCACGGCATTGTGTCAATAGGAATTGACACTTTATAAAGGAAATTTAGAGTGACTCTTCGTCAGCCGAGACCAGGCCGAAGCGGCGTAACTTGACATAAAGGCTCTGGCGGGAGAGGCCGAGCATCTCCGCGGCCGAGGCGCGGTTGTTTTGCGTGAGGGCCAGCGCGGACTGGATACAGCTGCGCTCGATGAGGTCCGTGGTCTCGCCCACGATGTCTTTCATGGGCATACGGCCCACAAGGTTGGCCAGTTCGGTGACGGTGCCGGCCATGCCGACGGTGGCCGAGGGCTTCTCTTGGGTGCGGCTGCGCTCGACATCGCGAATAAAGAAGGCGTAAACCCCCTCTTGCTCCAAGGCGATGCCCGCGATGTCGACCGCCGTGCCCAAGCCCGAGAGGGCGCGCAATTGGGTCGCAAAGCCCTTGACTTGTCGTTGCTGGCGCAGGTGGGTGTTGAGTACGCCCCAGTCGACGGCGTCGCGCTGGAGCCAGTTCTCCAGGGGTTGGCCCTGAAGTTGGGAGACGGAGAGCGCGCCCATGAGGGCGAGGAAGGCATCGTTGGCTTCGCGCAGTCGGCCTTGGCGATCGGTGATGACGATGCCCAAGGGGGCGCGCTGTACCACCTCGCCCAAGCCCTCCACTTGGTGTCCCACCGGCTTGGCCGCAGGCTCTTGCACATGCAAGCGCAGCAGCAGCTGGGCACCCTCCTCCTGGCGGAAGACGACGCAGGAGACACTGGTGTCGGCGCTCGCGCCGCCCAAGCGGCTGCGGCACATCTCAATGCGACCAGAGGCCAGCGCCATGCGCATGCAGGCCCGAAGTTCCTCGTGCCCAGGGCGCTCAAAGCATTCGAAGACATCGCGCCCGGCAAGGCGGCGGCTGGCGTCGCGCAACAAAGCTTGTGCGGCGAGGTTGGCGTCGACCACTTTGTCGTTGTGGGCGTCAACCAGCAAGATGGGCTCGGGGCTGGTGTCGAGCAGGATGCGGTAGCGCGACTCGACGTGGCGCAGGCGCACGAAATCGCGCTCCATGGATTGCTGCGTCTCGACCAAGCGGCGTTGCAGGGCAGCGACTTCTTCTAAATCGCGGCCTAGGATGAGCAGGCGGCCATCCTCTTCCAAGCGAAACGCGCTGTACTGCACGGCGATATCTTGTCCGGCGGCCACGGCATGGTTGATGTGGCGCCAGCCGGTGTCTTGACCGGCACGGGCGGACTGCAAGAGTTGCTCGGCTTTGGCGCGACTCTCCGTGGTGACCGTCTCCAGCCAAGGCTTGCCCAGCCAATCAGGGGTTCCGAGCAAGGTGAGTTCGGCGCGTGCGAGGGAGACATCTTGCACCCGACCTTCGGCATCGAGCACTAAGGCGATGTCCGAAACCTTGCCAATAAGTTGGGCAAGCGTGTCGGGTTGAAGGGCCAGTCGGTTCATGAACGCGAAGGAATGGACTTTGTCTCTTGTTGTGTTACTGTGAAAACGGCGGTCCTCAACAGTCTGCGGCGAATTGTGACACGGCAAAACCCCCCATCAAGCGATTCCTTGCAAATATTCCAACTTAATTCACCGCCGCTTTCCATTCGCGGGTGGCTTGCATCACCGTGGTGCGGGCATCGGTGCCCACCCAGTCCACACCCAAATCGCGCAGGGCTTGGGCGTGGGTCAAGGCCATGGGGCCGCCCGCCAAGATGCGAATATTCGAATTAGGACTGGTTTGCCGGATGTTGGCGACCAAGGTGCGCAGGCCCTCAAACTGGCGGTCTGAGCCCACGGAGAGGGCGACCAAGTCAATCCAGTTGGTGGCGATGGTGCGCAGCGGATCGAGCGAATGATCGGGGTGCTCGAGCAGCGTGTGCCAGCCCGCCCGGCGGAAGAATTCCGAGAGCATGAACACGCCCATGGTGTGTTGCGAGCCCGGCTCGGGCCATAGCAAGACCGTGGCCTCTTGTTGGGGCTCACAGTTGGCGAGGAAAACCGGGCTGAAATCGTAGAGCAGGCGGTGCAGGCGGGCGCTGCCCACGGTCACATCGCTAAAGGCGATGCGGTCGGAGAGCCACCAGGCGCCGAGCAAACGCGCCGCGCCGGTGATGCCATGCAAGTAAATGTCTTCAATGAAGCCCCCGAGCTGCAACCAAGTGGATGCACATTGGTTGGTGGCCTCGGCACTCTCCAGAGAAGCCAGGGCTAAGCGATGAATTTCGCTCGCGGGGATAGGACCGTCGATCTCAGCCGCTTCGTGCGGGGCGATTTCGTTCGGGCCAAGGGTGCCCGACCACGGCAAATTTGCCGTGGAAATCGAACGATCGCGCTGATAAAAGTCCAAGGGTTTTGCCTGTCACCTTCCCCACATCCCCTCACTGTACCCGGAGAAATCCGGAAACCCATTGATTGGCGGGCTACGAGCCGCGTCCAAGACACGACCACAACTCCGAGTTTGTTCCTGCTTTGGCAGTAGGGTTATAGGGAAAACCCTAGTTTTGTCAATTTATTTCACCGTCAATTTTAGTTGACAGTATGCGATGTGCGTTCTAAAGTTGATTCATCCCAAAAAAGGCCTTTGCATGACCCTTTCCCGATCGTCCCCCCGTCCCCTGTATTCGCAGGAGGAGCGGCAGAGACGCGACCAAACCATTTGGACCGTGGTCCAGGGCATTCTGGCGCCCTTGCAGTTTTTGGTGTTTTTGGTGAGCTTGGTTTTGGTGTGCATGAGCCTCTGGGGTGAAGGGGACACAACCTGGGCGCAGCTCTCGGTGCTGGTCAAAACCGCCCTGCTCTACACCATCATGGTGACGGGCTGCATTTGGGAAAAAGTGGTTTTCGGTCAATACCTTTTTGCGCCGAGTTTCTTTTGGGAAGACGTCGTGAGCATGCTGGTGATGGCCTTGCACACCGCCTACTTGGTGGTGTGGTGGCAAGACAGCTTGCCTGCCCAGGCGCAGCTTTGGCTCGCACTGGCCGCGTACGCGGTGTATGTGATCAACGCCGCACAGTTCCTCTTGAAGTTGCGCGCCGCGCGCTTGCAGGCCAGCCAAGACGAGGCTGTTTCTTTCACGCCCTCTGTGGCCACCCAAGGACATTGAGATGCGACGCGACATTCCCATTCAAGCCATCCCGCCCACCGAAGGTTGCGGCGATGTACAGGTTCGCCAAGAGCGCGGCCAACGTGAGGTGTTTTGCGGGCTCACCGGCATCATCTGGCTGCACCGCAAAATGCAAGACGCCTTCTTCCTCGTGGTGGGCTCGCGCACTTGCGCACATTTGCTGCAATCGGCTGCGGGGGTGATGATTTTTGCCGAGCCCCGCTTTGGCACCGCCATCATTGGAGAGCGTGACCTCGCCGGTTTGGTGGATGTGCACGACGAGCTCGACCGCATCGTGGGCCAGCTGCTCGCGCGGCGCCCCAATATCCGCACCTTGTTTTTGGTGGGCTCCTGCCCCTCGGAAGTGATCAAGCTCGATTTGGGCCGTGCCGCCCAGCGCTTGCATGGTTTGCACGCCCCGCAGGTGCGGGTGCTGCACTACTCGGGCAGCGGCATTGAAACGACGTTCACCCAAGGTGAGGACGCGTGCTTGCAAGCCTTGGTCGAGCAGTTGCCCGAGCGAGAGGACCCCGCGCCCAACCTGATGGTGGTGGGCACCCTGGCCGAGGTGGTGGAAGACCAGCTGCGCGGCCTGATCGAGGGCATGGGCGTGAGCCAAGTGGACTTCTTCCCGCCGCGTCAAAGCCACGAGTTACCCGCCGTGGGTCCCAACACCCGCTTTGTGCTGGCCCAGCCGTTCTTGGCCGACACCGCTCGCACCCTGCAAGCGCGCGGCGCCGAAATCATTCCCGCGCTCTTTCCGCTGGGCGTCGAGGGCACCTCGCGTTGGTTGCATGCGATTGCCCAGGCGATGGGCGTCGCCGAGGCGCGATGCGCCGAAGTGATCGCCCCAGCGGCGGCGCGTGCCGAGCGCAGCTTGGCCGCTGCACGCGAAGTGTTGGATGGCAAATCCATCTTTTTCTTCCCCGACTCGCAACTTGAAATTCCGCTCGCGCGCTTTGCGCAGCGTGAGTTGGGCATGCGCCTGACCGAGGTGGGCACGCCTTACTTGCACCGCCAGCTCATGGCGCCCGAACTGGCCTTGCTGCCCTCACAAACCGAAGTGTGCGAGGGCCAAGACGTCGACGCACAGCTCGACCGCTGTCTGGCCGCCGCGCCCGATTTGGTGGTCTGTGGGCTGGGCTTGGCCAACCCGCTGGAAGCCAAAGGGCTCACCACGAAGTGGGCGATCGAGTTGGTCTTCACCCCCATTCAGGGCTTTGAACAGGCGGCAGATCTCGCGGGCTTGTTGTCCCGACCGTGGCGCCGTCGTTTGAAACTGGCGGCTTGAAAGCAGTAGCGTTATGGAACTCACCCTCTGGACTTATGAAGGACCGCCCCACGTGGGGGCCATGCGCATTGCGACCGCGCTCAAAGACGTGCACTATGTGCTGCACGCCCCCCAAGGCGACACTTACGCCGATTTGCTCTTCACCATGATCGAGCGGGTGCCGCGTCGCCCGCCGGTGACGTACACCACCTTTCAGGCGCGTGATTTGAGTGGCGATACCGCCGGCATGTTCCAAAACGCCGTGCGCGACGCTTGCGCGCGCCACCAACCGGCCGCCTTGCTGGTGGGGGCCTCGTGCACCGCCGAGCTGTTGCAAGACGACCCCAAGGGCTTGAGTGAATCGCTGGGTCTCACCATTCCCGTGGTGCCACTGGAGCTGCCCTCCTACCAACGACGCGAGAACTGGGGTGCGGCCGAGACGCTCTACCACCTCGTGCGCCGCGTGGCCAAGCCGCGCGCCCCTGTGGCTGCAGATGAAGCCACAGAGACGCCCGCGCGCCGCCCGCGCTGCAACTTGCTTGGGCCCGCCGCACTGGGTTTTCGCCATCGTGACGATGTGACCGAAATCACCCAATTGCTCACCCAGCTGGGTATTGAGGTGGCGGTGGTTGCACCCTTGGGGGCATCGGTCGCAGAGCTCGAACGCTTGCCCGAGGCCGACTTCAATGTGCTGCTCTACCCGGAGATCGCGCAGACCACAGCGGCCTGGTTGGAGCGCCAGTTTGGCATGCCCTACACC
>VEQC01000256.1 GCA_018883455.1 Limnohabitans sp.
GTGCAGGATCATGGCATCGGTAATGTCGGCCACGTGAAATTCGTCAAAGCAAATCAGCTTGTAGCGCTCGGCAATGCGCTCGCCCAGTACTTCCAGCGGATTGACCGTGCCTTGCATGTCCCGCATCTCGCGATGCACTTCCCGCATGAACTCGTGAAAGTGCAAACGGGTTTTGCGCACGATGGGGAAAGCGTCGTAGAAGCAATCCATCAAAAAGCTCTTGCCCCGCCCTACCCCACCGTACATGTACACCCCCCGGGGAATTTCCGGGTGGTTGATGAGCTTTTTCAGGCGGTTGGAGCGTTTTTCTTTGTACCGAGCCCATTCGTCGGCACAGCGCTGGAGCGCATCGACCGCACGCAACTGGGCGGAGTCGCTCTGATAGCCCCGCTCCCGCAGTTCCTGTTCGTAGCGTTCACGCACGTTCATGGCGTTACAGCGAGCACAGTGGTCGGTACAGCGGGGCGGATGATCAGAAGTTCAAGGTGCGCTTGTCGACTGCCAAGGCCGCTTCCTTGGTCGCTTCAGACAACGAGGGGTGCGCGTGGCAGATGCGGGCGATGTCCTCGGCGCTGGCCTTGAATTCCATGGCCACCACCGCCTCAGCGATCAATTCGCTGGCCATGGGGCCAACGATGTGAACGCCGAGGATTTCATCCGTTTTGGCATCGGCCAGAAACTTCACCATGCCGGTGGTATCACCCAGGGCACGCGCGCGTCCGTTGGCCAAAAACGGAAAGGTTCCGGCTTTGTAGGCCACACCATCGGCTTTGAGTTGTTGCTCCGTGCGCCCCACCCAAGCAATCTCGGGGCTGGTGTAGATCACCCAAGGAATCGTGTTGAAGTTGACATGCCCGTGTTGTCCCACGATACGCTCAGCCACGGCCACGCCCTCCTCTTCGGCTTTGTGGGCCAGCATGGGGCCACGCACCACATCGCCCACGGCCCAGATGCCCGGCACATTGCTGCGGCAGTCGCCATCGACCACGATTGCACCGCGCTCGTCTAGCAAAAGGCCCACGGCCTCGGGGTTGAGGCCCACGGTGTTGGGCACGCGGCCAATGGAGACAATCAGTTTGTCCGCATCCAGGGTTTGGGCTTCGCCTTTGGCATTGGTGTAGGCGATGGACACGCCCTTTTTCTGCACTTTCACATCGCCCACTTTGACGCCGAGTTCGATTTTCAACCCTTGCTTGTCAAAGGCTTTCTTGGCTTCCTTGGCGATTTGCTCGTCGGCCGCGCCGAGGAAGGTGGGCAGTCCCTCCAAAATGGTGACGTCGGCACCCAGACGCCGCCAGACCGAGCCCATCTCCAGGCCAATCACGCCAGAGCCGATCACCGCGAGCTTCTTGGGAACCGCGCCGATGCGCAGCGCACCGTCGTTGGAGAGCACGGTTTCTTCGTCAAACGCGACGCCAGGCAAGGCCCGCGCGGTGGAGCCCGTGGCCACAATCACTTGGGCGCCCGTGAGCACCTCGTTGTCTTTGCCCGCAACCTTGATGGCAAAACCCGCCTCCGTCTTGCCCTCAAACGAGCCGCGTCCGTGGAAGAAGCTGACCTTGTTTTTCTTGAAGAGGTAGAGGATGCCGTCGTTGTTTTGCTTGACCACGTTGTCCTTGCGCGCAACCATCTTGGCCACATCGATCTTCACATCCTTGGCACTGATCCCATGATCCGCGAAGTGATGGTTGGCGTGCTCGAAGTGCTCGGAGGACTGCAGCAAGGCCTTGGAGGGAATGCAACCGACGTTGGTGCAAGTGCCTCCCGGCGCCGGACCACCAGCGGCGTTTTTCCACTCGTCAATACAAGCCACGGTTTTGCCCAGCTGGGCGGCGCGAATGGCGGCGATGTAGCCACCCGGGCCACCACCAATGACGATCACGTCAAAAGATTTACTCATAAACGCTCCGGATCACAGATCGAACAACAGACGAGCCGGATCTTCCAGCGCTTCTTTCATGGCGACCAAGCCTAACACGGCCTCACGACCGTCAATGATGCGGTGGTCGTAGGACATCGCCAAGTAGTTGATCGGGCGAACCACCACCTGGCCGTTTTCAACCACGGCGCGGTCCTTGGTGGCGTGCACGCCCAAAATGGCCGACTGCGGAGGGTTGATGATGGGGGTCGAGAGCATGGAGCCGAAGGTGCCCCCGTTGGAGATGGAGAAAGTACCGCCCGTCATTTCCTCAATGCCCAGTTTGCCGTCACGCGCTTTGGCACCGAACTCAGCGATCTTCTTCTCGATCTCGGCAAAGCTCAGCTGATCGGCGTTGCGGATGATCGGCACGACCAAACCGCGCGGCGAGCCCACCGCGATCCCAATGTCAAAGTAGCCGTGGTAGACGATGTCATTGCCATCCACGGAAGCGTTGAGCACCGGAAATTTCTTGAGGGCATGCACCGCCGCCTTGACAAAGAAACTCATGAATCCGAGCTTGATGCCATGCTCTTTCTCGAATTTATCCTGGAAGCGCTTGCGCATCTCCATGACCGGGGCCATGTTGACCTCGTTGAAGGTGGTGAGAATGGCATTGGTGGCCTGGGATTGCAGCAAACGCTCGGCAATGCGGGCGCGCAGTCGGGTCATGGGCACGCGTTGCTCGGGACGATCGCCCAAATCGACGCTGGGCGCGGCCACCGGGGGCAGCGCGGTGGTGGGCACACCCGTGGGAATGACCGCCGCGGTGGACTTCACGCCACCGGCCACGGCGGCGAGCACATCCCCCTTGGTCACACGACCGTCCTTGCCCGTGCCCGGTACCGAACCGGCCGCGAGTTGATGGTCGGCCATGAGCTTGGCCGCGGCGGGCATGGCCACGCCGGATTTGTCGCTCGAGGCGGCGGGGGCGGCAGCCGGCGCGGGGGCCGCTGCGGGCGCCGCAGCCGCGGCTGCGGGAGCGGCGGCGGATTTGCCGTCGGTGTCAATCTTGGCAATGACTTGGTCGGAGACCACGGTGCCACCATCACCCACGGTG
>VEQC01000060.1 GCA_018883455.1 Limnohabitans sp.
CCGCTGACGTGGTGCACGAGTGGTTTGTGATTGACGCCACCGACAAGGTGCTCGGACGTGTTGCCAGCGAAGCAGCACGCCGTTTGCGCGGCAAGCACAAGGCCATTTACACGCCCCACGTCGATACCGGCGACTACATTGTCGTCATCAACGCTTCCAAGCTCCGTGTCACCGGCGCCAAGGAGCTCGACAAGGTCTACTACCGTCACTCGGGTTTCCCGGGCGGTATCTATGGCACCAACTTCCGCGACATGCAGGCCAAGCACCCTGGCCGCGCACTCGAGAAGGCCGTCAAGGGCATGCTGCCCAAGGGGCCTCTGGGTTACGCCATGATCAAGAAGCTCAAGGTGTACGGTGGTGCAGAGCATCCCCACACCGCCCAGCAACCCAAAGTGTTGGACATCTAAGGAGCGGACATGATTGGTGAATGGAACAATGGCACCGGCCGTCGCAAATCGAGCGTCGCCCGCGTGTTTCTGAAAAAAGGCTCTGGCAAGATCACGGTCAACGGTAAGGACATCGCCGAATATTTCGGTCGTCAAACCTCGATCATGATTGCCAAGCAACCCCTCGTGCTCACGGGCAATGAAACCACCTTTGACGTGCAAGTCAACGTGCACGGGGGTGGTGAATCCGGCCAAGCCGGTGCGGTGCGCTTGGGCGTGACCCGTGCGCTGATCGACTACGATGCGGCGCTCAAGCCCACCCTGTCGGCTGCTGGCTACGTCACCCGTGACGCCCGCGAGGTCGAACGGAAAAAGGTCGGTTTGCACTCTGCGCGTCGTCGCAAGCAGTTCAGCAAGCGCTGATCCCGCTGGCGCATCACGCCGTCCCCCAAACCGCAGGCCTGTCCTGCGGTTTTTTTATGGGGCCGCAGGCCTGTCCTGCGGTTTTTTGAGGGGGGCCGCAGGCCTGCCCTGCGGTTTTTTGAGGGGGGCCGCAGGCCTGCCCTGCGGTTTTTTGAGGGGGGGCCGAGGCAAAGCCCCCACCCACAGCAGCAGTTTGGTCTGGGCGCCCCCAATATCCGACTAAAGCGATATACTTTTAACCAATTTGAATTTTTTGGAGTTCGCCATGAGCGCAGCTGCCCAGACCGCCGAAGTCACCACCATGCCCGAGCCCATTCTCTTTACCGACAGCGCTGCGGCCAAAGTGGCCGACTTGATCGCCGAAGAGGGCAACCCTGACCTCAAGCTGCGCGTGTTTGTGCAAGGCGGCGGCTGCTCGGGGTTTCAGTACGGTTTCACGTTCGATGAAATCGTCAACGATGACGACACCACCATGACCAAGAACGGCGTGTCGCTCCTCATCGATGCCATGAGCTACCAGTACCTGGTGGGCGCGGAAATCGACTACAAGGAAGACTTGCAAGGCGCGCAGTTTGTGATCAAGAACCCCAATGCCACCACCACTTGCGGATGTGGCTCCTCGTTCTCGGTCTAAGCGAGAACGTCTCTAGCGCGGGTAGAGCGCGCCCAACACGCGCGCCCCGGCGGCCCCGGTCACGGCTGCCAAATTTCCTGGCCTGCGGTGCACATGCTGGCAAGCGAGCCAAGCAAACGCCGTAGCCTCCACCCATTGCGGATCCAAGCCCCCTTCGGCCGTGGATGACACCCGTCCCTCGGGCCAACCGGCCAGCAAGGCCGCCATCAGGCGGGTGTTGCGCACCCCACCCCCACACACCCACACCTGACGCGCTTCGGGTGCATGGGCACGCAAGGCCATGAGCACCGTTTGCGCCGTGAAGGCAAGCAAAGTGGCTTGGACATCCTCGGGCTTGGCGTGGGAGGGGAGTCGCGATTCCAGCCAGGCCAGGTCAAAGAGGTCGCGTCCAGTGCTTTTGGGGGGCGAAAGCGCCAAAAAGGGCTCTTGCAACCATTTGTGGAGCCAGTCAGACTGAACTTGGCCTTGCGCGGCCCAAGCGCCCGCGGCGTCGAAAGGCTCGCCCCGGTGCCGCTGGCACCAGGCATCCAGCAGCACATTGGCGGGGCCGGTGTCGAAGCCCTCTACGCGTCCATCGGCGTGTAACAAGCTCAAGTTGGCGATCCCGCCCAAGTTGAGCACGGCCACCGTTTGTCCTGCTTGCGCCCAGAGGTGCTGGTGAAACGCCGGGACCAGGGGGGCGCCTTGCCCACCTGCGGCCAGATCGCGGCTGCGAAAGTCCGCCACCACATCAATACCCGTGCGTTCGGCCAAGAGCGCGGGTTGATTCAATTGCACGGTGTAACCCAGTCCGTCGTGGCCACCGGGTTGGTGGCGCACCGTTTGACCATGCGCGCCAATGGCGCGCACGTCGGTGGCCGACAGACCACTGGTCTGGAGCAATTGGGCGACCACCGCTGCGTAGCCTGCCATGAGCGCGTTGGCGGCCAAAGCCGCACGGTGGATTTCATTGGCGCCGGGTTGGTTGAGGGCGAGGAATTCAGCCCGCAGGGCCGAAGGCATGGGCCACTCTGCCTGGGCCCATAAACGGGGTTGGTGATTGTCAAACGTCACCAGCACGCCATCTACCCCATCGAGTGAGGTGCCGGACATCAGTCCGATATAACGCTCGGACATCACTCGAAGCGAAGGCTGGGGACGGCGGCCAAGGCGGCCAGTTGTTGTTGCGCCAGGCGCGCGGATTCCATAAAGGCGGGGCGCGCAGCAGCGGAGAGGGTGATGGCTTCGCTTTGGCGCGCCATCAGCAAGGGATCGCGGTGCTCGCCGTTGACACGAAACTCAAAGTGCAGGTGCGGTCCGGTGGCCCACCCCGTCGCACCCACATGCCCCAGGGTTTGGCCTTGTGTGAGGGTCTGGCCTTGGCGCACCAAGATACGGCTGAGGTGGGCGTAAACCGTGGTGTGGTTTTGGCCGTGCTGCACCATCACCACCTGGCCAAAACCGCCCTGAGTACCCGCGAACTTCACCACACCGTTGCCCACCACACGAACCGGCGTGCCCGTGGGGGCGGCGTAATCGACGCCCAAATGCGCGCGCCACGTTTGCAAAATGGGGTGAAAGCGCATCTTGAAGCCGCTCGTGACACGTGAGAACGCCAGCGGCGAGGCGAGGTAAGCGCGGCGCAGGCTCACGCCATCGGCGGTGAAGTAACCGCCTTCACGCGTGCCGGGCTCTTGGAACCAAAAGGCCTGATGGCGCTTGCCTTGGTTGACAAACTCTGTGGAAAGCACCCGTCCGGTACGCAGGGCCTCGCCGTCGAGTTCGAGCACTTCGTAGAGCACGCTGAAGCGGTCGCCCTTGCGCAGATCGCGGTGGAAATCGATGTTGGCGCCAAACACTTCGGCCATTTGCACGGCCACAGCGTCGGGCAGGTTGGCTTCGTCGGTGGCGGCGAAAAGCGAGCTTTGAATCACCCCGCTGCCCACGCGGGTGGAGACTTGCAGCGGCAGGGTTTCGAGCCGTTCCACGAAATAGCCTTGGGGGGAGCGCTCCATCACCCAGCGCTGTCCGACGCGACCTTCAGCGTCGGGCAACCAACGCACGCTCAGGCGTTGCAGTTGGTGATGCGGGGTGCCCATCACTTGGAGGGCGCGTCCGGCTTTGCCCAACAGGTGTTGGCGTGCCAAGCTGGAATTGCGCAAAAACTGCGCCGCTTCACTGTCAACGATGCCCACGCGCTGCAACAAGCTCTCCGCGGTGTCGGCGCTGCGCGTGGTCTCGTGGCGGTAGAGCGGCTCTTGCACCACCCCCGCTTGCAGGGGAGCGCTCAGGGTGAGTGACTCGGTGACGATTTGGATCGGCCCCAGGGGCTGGCTATCGCCCCAGTCGGCCACCGCCATGGCGCCGCCGGCCATGACCGCCAGGCCCAATGCCACCGCCGCCGTCACCCGGCGTGGGTGGCGCTGGCAGCGGTCGATCAGGGCAAGGGCTTGAGCCCGTAGCGGCAAGAATGACAAACAGGTCTCCCCGGTGCGCCAACTGGCGCCAAAGGACAGGCAAATGGGGTGGTCGCGAGACGCGGTGCCACACGGCTTGAAACGCGGCTGTTCAAGGGGGGAATCACCCGCCTAAAATCGAGCCTTCGGCCAAGACCGACCATTGTACCCAATCTGAGTCAAAAAATGAATGCTTCCGTGAACACCGCCCATCCCGTCACCGACCGCGTCCGCGAGGCCCTCGCGGTGACCCAGCGTGGCTGTGAGGAGTTGATTCCACAGGAGGACTGGCTCAAGAAGCTGGCCCGCTCGGAAGCCACCGGTGTGCCCCTGCGCATCAAGCTTGGGCTTGACCCCACCGCCCCGGACATTCACATTGGCCACACTGTGGTTCTCAACAAGATGCGCCAGTTGCAAGACTTAGGGCATCAGGTGATTTTCCTCATTGGCGATTTCACGAGCTTGATTGGCGATCCGTCAGGACGAAACCAAACCCGTCCCCCCCTGAGCGCCGAGCAAATCAAAGCCAACGCCGAGACCTACTACCGCCAGGCCAGCCTGGTGCTTGACCCCGAAAAAACCGAGATTCGCTACAACAGCGAATGGAGCTTGCCCTTGGGGGCCATGGGCATGATTCAACTCGCGGCCAAATACACCGTGGCGCGCATGATGGAGCGCAACGATTTTGAACAGCGCTTTAAAGCGGGAACCCCCATCAGCGTGCACGAGTTCCTCTATCCCCTGATGCAGGGCTACGACTCGGTGGCGTTGAAATCCGACTTGGAGCTCGGCGGCACTGACCAAAAATTCAACCTGCTCATGGGCCGCCACTTGCAGGCGGAGTATGGCCAAGAGCCGCAGTGCATTTTGACCATGCCCTTGCTGGAAGGACTCGATGGCGTTGAGAAAATGTCCAAGAGCAAGAACAACTACATTGGGATCACCGAAGATGCCAACACCATGTTTGCCAAGGTGCTCTCCATCAGCGATGAGCTCATGTGGCGTTGGTACACCTTGCTGTCGTTCCGGTCCTTGCAAGAGATCGAGGGCCTGCAGCGTGAGGTGGCCCAGGGGCGTAATCCCAAGGAAGTCAAAGTCTTGCTCGCCCGCGAAATCACGACCCGTTTCCACAGCGCTGCGGCGGCCGATGCCGCCGAGCAAGATTTTCAAAATCGCGCGCGCGGCGGCGTGCCAGACGACATTCCCGAGGTGCCCGTGATCGGTGCGCCCATGACGGTGGCCGCGGTGCTCAAGGCTGCGGGTTTGGCACCCTCCACCAGCGAGGCCAACCGGTTGATCGATGGGGCGGGGGTGCGCATCGATGGCAGCGTGGTGAGCGACCGGGGGCTCAAACTCGAATCGGGCACCTATGTCATGCAAGTGGGCAAGCGTAAATTTGCCCGCGTGGTGTTGGCTGGATGAAACCTCGCCAGCTGCTCATGGTCTCCGCCCTGGTGGCGGTGGTCACGATCGTGCTCAAGACGCTGGCGTGGTGGTGGACCGATTCCGTCGGCTTACTCTCCGATGCCATGGAGTCGGTGGTCAACTTGGCCAGTGCCCTCTTTGGTCTGATGATGGTGACCGTGGCCGAGGCGCCGGCCGATGAAGCCCACCCCTATGGTCATCACAAGGCCGAGTATTTCTCATCTGGCTTTGAAGGTTTACTCATTTTGTTCGCGGCCTTGGGGATCATTTGGGCGGCCCTGCATCGCTTTTGGGACCCGCAACCCATTACCCAATTGGATATCGGATTGGCGCTCTCCTTGGCGAGCTCCGCGCTCAACGGCGGCTTGGCTTGGGTCATGTTTCGAGCCGCGCGCGAGCACCGATCGATGGCCTTGGAGGCTGATGCGCGGCATTTGGTCACCGATGTCTGGACGTCGGGGGGCGTGGTGCTCGGCATTGGTCTGGTGGCGATCACGGATTGGTTGTGGCTCGATCCGGTGGTGGCCATTGGTGTGGCCCTCAACATCTTGCGCGAAGGCTGGCATTTGCTCTGGTCGTCTTCGCAGGCCTTGATGGACGAAGCGCTAGAGCCCGAGGTGCGCCAACAAATCGAGACCGTTTTGGCGGAGTTTGCGCACCATCGGGGTGACACCGAGATCATTCGTTTTGACCACCTCACCACCCGCAAGGCCGGCCAGCGGCGCTTTGTCGATGTGCACATGCACATGCCGGCGGGCTGGACGCTGGGCCGCGCTGCCGCCTTGCGCGGCAGTGTGGAGCAAGCCCTGATGAGCGCCGTTCCCGGCTTGCGCGCGACCATCCAGTTATTGCCCAGCGACGTCGAAGCCCATTTCGACGATCCGCACGACCTCAAGTGAATCAGCGGTAGGGGTTGGGTAAACCCAATCGCGCCAGAATCGCGATTTCTGCCGCCTCCATGGCCTCGGCGTCCGCCTCGGAGGTCTCATGATCCCACCCCGCCGCATGTAGGGCCCCATGCACGAGTAAATGCTGGTAGTGGGCGCGCAGGGTCTTGCCCTGGTCCTTGGCTTCTTGCGCCACCACGGGCGCGCACAGCACGAGGTCGGCGTGCACCAGGGGCGCGCGTGCGTAATCGAAGGTCAGCACATTGGTTGCGTAGTCTTTGCCACGGTAGCTGTGGTTGAGCGCGCGTCCTTCGTCGGCATCGACCACTCGCACCGTGATGTCGCCGTCATGGGGTAGGGCGTGGCGTAAGGCGCGCAAGACTTGGTGACGAGGCAGGGCGGCACGGTGCCGGGCCGGCGCGCGCAGCTCGCCAAACTGCAAGGACAAACGTACTTGGGGCAAGGCCACGCTCAGGCCTCCCGCCGGCTTCGGCTGGCGTCATAGGCGTCGACGATGCGCGCCACCAAGGGGTGACGCACCACGTCGGCACTGGTGAAGCGGGTAAAGGCCAGCCCTTTGACCCGCTTGAGGACGCGCTCCGCATCAATCAGGCCGCTGGTTTGCCCTTTGGGCAAATCGATCTGGCTCACGTCACCCGTGACCACCGCTTTGGCGCCAAAGCCAATGCGGGTGAGGAACATTTTCATTTGCTCGGGCGTGGTGTTTTGCGCCTCATCCAAAATCACGAAGGCGTGGTTGAGGGTGCGCCCGCGCATGAAGGCCAGCGGCGCGATTTCAATGACTTGGCGCTCAAAGGCTTTTTGCACGCGCTCAAAACCCATCAAATCGTAGAGCGCGTCGTACAGGGGGCGTAAATAGGGATCCACTTTTTGACCCAGATCGCCCGGCAGAAAGCCGAGTTTCTCGCCCGCTTCGACGGCAGGACGCGTGAGCACAATGCGCTGCACGGCGCTGCGCTCTAGGGCGTCAACGGCGCAGGCCACGGCCAAGTAGGTTTTGCCGGTGCCCGCTGGCCCAATGCCAAAGGTGATGTCGTGCTGGGCAATATGATCGAGGTAGACGCTCTGGTTGGGGGTACGGGCGCGCAAGTCGCTGCGCCGCGTGTGCAGCACCAAACGGCCGTCTTCGTCCTCGCTCAGGGCGCTATCGCCCGCGAGCATGAGCTGCACCTGTTCGGGCGCGATCGGCTTGGCCGCGCGCTCGTAGAGGGCTTGGAGTACGGCCATGGCGCGTTCGGCGCGGGCTTTGGGGCCGTCGACCTTGAATTGCTCGTGTCGGTGTGCAATGCGCACCGACAACGCGGCCTCGATGCTGCGCAGGTGCTCATCGAGCGGGCCGCACAGGTGGCCGAGGCGGGTATTGTTGGGGGGCGAAAAACTGTGGCGGAGAATCAAGTTGATAATTCCTGAAAAGGACGGGCAATGATAGGCAAATTGACGGGTACCCTGTTGGAAAAGAACCCCCCCCAGATTGTGGTCGATTGCCACGGGGTTGGCTATGAGGTGGATGTGCCCATGAGCACGTTCTACAACTTACCGGCCACCGGGGAGACGGTGAGCCTGCTCACCCACTTTGTGGTGCGTGAGGATGCCCAGATTCTCTACGGATTCGCCACCCCCCCGGAGCGTTTGGCCTTTCGGCAATTGATCCGCATTTCTGGGGTGGGGCCCCGCACCGCGCTGGGCGTGCTCAGCGGCATGAGCGTGGATGACTTGGCCCAAGCGGTGAGCTTGCAAGACAGCGCCCGACTCACCCGTGTGCCGGGCATTGGTAAAAAAACCGCAGAACGCTTGCTGTTGGAACTCAAAGGCAAGCTGGGCGCCGAGGGTGTGGCCAGTGGCCCCACCGCCGTGGGCGAGCCCCAGGCCGACATCCTCCAAGCCCTCGTGGCCTTGGGCTACAGCGATAAAGATGCCGCCGCCTCGGTCAAGTCCTTGCCCGCCGGCGTGGGCGTGGCCGAGGGCATCAAGCAGGCCCTCAAAACCCTGGTCAAATAAACCCCATGAGCATCCAAACCGATTCCTTTGGTGATTTGCCCGCGCCGCCGCGCGTGGTCTCGGCTGCACCGCTCTCGCCCAACGAGGAAGCGCTGGAGCGGGCCCTGCGTCCCAAGCGTTTGCAAGACTATGTGGGCCAGGCCAAGGTGCGCGAGCAGCTGGAGATTTTCATTGGCGCGGCGCGCAAGCGCAGTGAGGCGCTCGACCACGTTTTGCTGTTTGGCCCGCCCGGGTTGGGCAAAACCACGCTCAGCCACATCATCGCCCAAGAGCTCGGCGTGAACCTGCGCCAGACCAGCGGGCCGGTGCTGGAAAAGCCCAAGGATCTGGCCGCTTTGCTCACCGGACTGGAAAAGCACGATGTGCTGTTCATCGATGAAATCCACCGCCTCTCCCCCGTGGTCGAGGAAATCCTCTATCCCGCTTTGGAGGATTACCAGATCGACATCATGATTGGCGAAGGGCCGGCGGCGCGCAGCATCAAAATCGATTTGCAACCCTTTACCTTGGTGGGGGCAACCACGCGCGCGGGCATGCTCACCAACCCTTTGCGTGATCGCTTTGGCATCGTGGCTCGGCTGGAGTTTTATTCCGCCCAAGAGCTCTTGCGCATCGTTGAACGCAGCGCTGGGCTCTTGCAGGCGCCCATCGACGCCGAGGGCGCCCACGAAATCGCGCGGCGCTCGCGCGGCACCCCCCGCATTGCCAACCGATTGCTACGGCGGGTACGCGATTACGCCGATGTCAAAGGGGATGGCCGCATCACCGTGGCCATCGCCCAGGCGGCACTGGCCATGCTCGATGTGGATCCGCAGGGCTTTGACCTCATGGACCGCAAGCTGCTTGAAGCCGTCATCCACCGATTCGATGGCGGCCCCGTGGGGCTGGACAACATTGCCGCGAGCATCGGCGAGGAGCGTGACACCATCGAGGATGTCATCGAGCCCTACCTGATCCAGCAAGGCTATTTGCAGCGCACCCCACGCGGACGAACCGCCACGCTCGCGGCGTATCGCCACTTGGGGGTGGCGCCACCGGCAGGCGCGGCAACCCAACTTTTTGACGTTTAGGCGCGCGGCAGGGTTGCGCTCACAGCTCATCCCTCGGCCCCTCGGCCTCCAAGTGCCCCACATCTCCCCAGCCGACCAAGCGCAAGCCCTCGGGGGTCCAGAGCAAACGGTTGATGGCGGCATTGCCCAAATGCCAGGTGCGCGGGGCTTGCGTTTCTTGGCCTGTGGCCAGTCGATACAACACATCCAGAACACCGCCATGGGCCACCAGCGCGATGTGCTGGCCCACGTGGGCCGCGGCCAGCTCTGCCACGGTGCGCGCGACGCGCTCGCGCAGTTGAAGGAGTGATTCCCCACCGGGGGGAGACCACTCGGGGTCACGCCCGCGCCAGCGTGAGGCGTGCTCGGGGTGCAAGGTTTCAATTTCTTGCCAGGTGAGGCCTTGTAGGCTGCCAAAGTGGCGCTCGCGCAAACCCAGGTGTGGTCGTAGCGGCGGGGTACGCGCTTGGCCTTGGGCTAAAGTGGCGGCGGTCACCCAGGCGCGCTCGAGGTCACTGCTGTAGATGGCGTCCAAGGGGTCATCGGCCAGAGCCTGGGCCGCCCGCTCGGCCTGCCACCGGCCTTGGGCATTGAGACCAATGTCGAGCTGTCCCTGAATCCGGGTGTCGACGTTCCAGGCCGTTTCGCCATGGCGTAGCGCAACAATGCGAGTCACTTGCATGCGCTGGAGTGTAAATCCATGCCTGTTGCCCCGGTGACGGCGGAACGGGCGAACCTAGGCGACAATGGGTCTACAGGAGGATTGACCATGCGGATGGGACTTTGGGTAGTGGCCACGCTCATGAGTGGATGGGCGCAGGCCCAGATGACCCCAGTGGGGCAATGGCGCTCGATCGATGACGCCACGGGCGAAGCCAAGGCGGAAATTCACATCGTGGAGCAAGCCGGCGTGCTCAGCGCGCGGGTGGTACGCTCTTTGCGCGACAAGCCCAATGCCCGAAAAAACTGTGACGACTGCGTCGACGATCGCAAGGGCCAGCCGATCATTGGCATGGAAATTCTGCGCGGCGTGCGGCGTGAGGGCAACGAAAACCTTTGGGCGGGTGGCGGCAAAATTCTGGATCCCGAAAATGGCAAGGAATACACCGTGCGTTTGGTGCCGCTTGAGGACGGCAAGCGCTTACAGGTTCGGGGTTACATTGGTCCCTTCTATCGCACCCAAATTTGGCAACGCATGCCCTGAACTTTGGAGAACCCCATGTCGAGCATCTTGAACCACCTCGAAGACCAAGTCCTTACCCTCACCATCCACCGTCTCGAGCGCAAAAACGCGTTCACGGGCGAGATGTACGCTGCCTTGGCTCAGGCCCTGAGTGACGCGGCCACCGATCCCTTGGTGAAGGTCGTGCTCATACAAGGCGACCCCACGGTTTTCAGCGCCGGCAACGACATCGAGGATTTTTTGCACCAGCCTCCCGCAGGTGAAGAAGCGCCGGTGTTTCGCTTCCTGCGGGGCATCTCCACCTTTCCCAAGCCCTTGTTGGCCGCGGTCGCAGGCCCGGCGGTCGGGGTGGGTACGACCATGCTGTTTCATTGTGACTTGGTCTTTGCCGGGGACAACGTGGCCTTGTCCATGCCCTTTGTCAACCTCGGCTTATGTCCTGAAGCGGCTTCGAGCTTGCTCGCACCACGCCTCATGGGCTACCACCGTGCGGCTGAAGCGCTGTTGTTGGGCGAGCCCATCATGGCCGAGGCGGCGCTCGAAGCGGGTATCGTCAACCGCGTGTTGCCGCCCACCGAAGTCAACGCCTACGCCCAAACGCAGGCGCGCAAACTCGCAGGCAAGCCGCTCAACTCTCTGGTCGAGACCAAGCGCTTGCTCAAAGCCTCCTCGGCGGCTCAAGTGCAGGCCGTGATGTCCGAGGAAGGCGCGATTTTTGGCCGCATGCTGCGCGAGCCTGCCGCCAAAGAGGCCTTCGCCGCCTTCTTGGAAAAGCGCCGCCCTGATTTCTCCAAACTGTGAATCTCCCATGACCCAACGCAAGCCGCACACCGGCGAATTTGAACCGGAGTACGTGGAGGGCGTGCGCGCCATCTTCGAAGAAAAAATCGTCTTCAACCACGTCTTGGGCTTGAAGCTCACCGAGGTGCGCGGCGATCACGCCACGGCCACCTTGTCCATGGCACCGCAATTGGTCGGTCACTTCCAGTACAACCGGTTGCATGGAGGCGTGATCAGCGCGAGCTTGGATGCGCTTGGCGGCATCGCTTGCTTTTTGGCCGTCGGCGCGCGCCACATGGATGAACCCCCCGCCAAACGTATCGAGCGCTTTAGCAAAATTGGCACCATCGATTTGCGCATCGACTATTTGCGCCAAGGCATTGGCGAGCGCTTCATCATGCGCGCGGACGTTTTGCGCGTGGGCTCACGCGTGGGAACCACGCGCATGGACTTTTGGGACGACCAAGGCACCTTAATTGCCGCGGGCAGCGGTGCCTACATTGTGTCTTGAGGCTTAGGCGGGGCGCGGAATCGGGCGTGGACGGCCTTGTTCGTCAATGGCCACGTAGGTTAAATTGGCTTCGGTCACCTTGACATACTCGCCTTGGCGGTTGATCCGCTCGGCATACACTTCCACTTTGACCGTGACCGATGTGTTGCCCAGCCGAACCACTTGGGAGAAAAAGCTCAGGATGTCACCCACCCGAACCGGCTGCTTGAAAATGAACTCATTGACCGCCACGGTGGCCATGCGTCCTCGCACCAACCGCGCGGGCAAAACCGCACCGGCCAAGTCGACCTGGGCCATCACCCAACCGCCGAAAATGTCGCCATTGGCGTTGCAGTCGGCCGGCATCGGAATCACCTTCAAGACCAGTTCCTGGTCGGCAGGGAGTTGGGATTGGGTGCTGGGCTGTGACGACATGGGCAAAATCCATCTTTAAATCCTGAATTGTGCAGTATGCGACACCCTGCGTCTTCTTCTCCCGCTTTGCCTGTGGATGGGCAGGCACAGACGCGTTCGGATCGCGCGACCCTCAAGCGCTTATTGCCCTATCTCTGGCAATACAAATGGCGGGTGGTGGCGGCGCTCACCTTCATGGTGGCCGCCAAAGTGGCCAATGTGGGCGTGCCGATTCTGCTGAAATATTTGGTCGATGCCATGACCATCCCCCCGGGATCGGTCCAGGCCTTGTTGGTCGTCCCGGTCGGCTTGCTCCTGGCTTATGGGCTGCTGCGGCTGTCCATATCCGCGTTCACCGAGTTGCGCGAACTGGTGTTTGCGCAGGCCACCCAGGGCGCGGCGCGTCAGATCGCGCTCGAGACCTTCATGCACTTGCACGCCCTGAGCTTGCGCTTTCACCTGGAGCGGCAAACCGGCGGCATGACGCGCGACATCGAGCGCGGGGTGCGCAGCATCGAATCCTTGATTTCCTATTCGCTCTACAGCGTGGTGCCCACCT
This sequence comes from Limnohabitans sp., assembly GCA_018883455.1. Lineage (GTDB taxonomy): Bacteria > Pseudomonadota > Gammaproteobacteria > Burkholderiales > Burkholderiaceae_C > Limnohabitans. The sequence continues at coordinate 12,685 of VEQC01000060.1, forward strand.
TCATCGAAGTCATCTTGGTGCTCACCATCTTGGGAGTGAAGTTTGACCCCTGGTTTGCCCTCATCACCTTGACGGCGCTCGTCGCCTACGTGGTCTTCACCTTCAGCGTGACCGAATGGCGGACCCATTTCCGCCGCGAAGCCAACCAGTTCGATTCCGCCGCCCATACCCGGGCCATTGACTCCCTGCTCAATTACGAAACGGTCAAGTACTTCAACAACGAGGCGTTTGAGGCGCGCCGGTACGACGAGAGTTTGGAGAAGCTGCGACGGGCTCGTCTCAAAGCGCAAACCTCGCTCTCGGTGCTCAACACAGGCCAGCAACTCATCATTGCCGTGGCTCTGGTGGCCATGCTCTGGCGCGCCACTGCGGGGGTCGTGCAAGGCCGCATGACCTTGGGCGATCTGGTCATGATC
>VEQC01000257.1 GCA_018883455.1 Limnohabitans sp.
AGGCTTGGCCCAGGGTCTCAGGTTTGTGGCGATTGAGTTTCTGGCGCACCTCGATCGAGAGGGCGCTGACCTGTTGGTAGTCCAGATCCCGCGGCAAGGCCAGGTGCTCGTAGTACGCCGCACGCTCGACCTCGTCGCGTTGGCGCTCAATGTAGCCCGAATACTTGGCCGCAATGTCCACCTGCTCCACGATGGCCGCCGCGGTTTCACGTGAAACAGCGTCCGTCCCGCTCAGCGCGGCCATGAGTTCGGGGTCTTGGAAGCGCCCGCCCTCCAGAGACATCAAGTCGGCATAGCCCACATTGGGGCGACGCAGCAAATCGGCCAGCGCGTATTCGTGCTCCAGGGGCTTGCCCAAAACACGGGTGGCCTCCTCGGCGGAGAGGTTGCGGGGGTTGACCCAGGTGCTGCGCAGGCGCTCGGTTTCACGTGAAACCGCGTCTCGCTTGCGGCAGAAGGCCTCCCAACGGGCGTCGTCCACCAAGCCCAGTTGGCGCCCGATTTCGGTCAGGCGGGCGTCCGCATTGTCTTCACGCAGTTGCAGTCGGAACTCGGCGCGGCTGGTGAACATCCGGTAGGGCTCGGTCACGCCCTTGGTGGTGAGGTCGTCCACGAGCACGCCCAAGTAGGCCTGGTCACGGCTCGGCACCCAAGCCCCGCCAAAATCATCCGCCCGACCCTCACGCTGGCGGCATTGCAAGGCCGCGTTGATGCCGGCGTACAAGCCTTGGGCCGCCGCCTCTTCATAGCCCGTCGTGCCATTGATTTGTCCTGCGAAGAACAAACCCCCAATGGCTTGACTCTCAAAGCTGCGCCGCAAGGCGCGGGGGTCGAAGTAGTCGTACTCGATGGCGTAACCCGGACGCAGGATGTGCGCGTTCTCCAGGCCTTTCATGGAGCGCACCATCTCGTACTGGATATCAAAAGGCAAACTCGTGGAAATGCCGTTGGGGTAGACCTCGGCCGTGGTCAAGCCCTCGGGTTCGAGGAAGATCTGGTGACTGTCCTTGTCGGCAAAGCGGTTGATCTTGTCTTCCACGCTCGGGCAGTACCGCGGGCCAACCCCCTCAATCTTGCCCGTGAACATGGGGCTGCGATCAAAGCCAGAGCGAATGATCTCGTGCGTGCGCGCGTTGGTATGGGTGACAAAGCACGAGACTTGGCGTGGGTGCATGGCTGCACGGCCCATGAAACTGAAGACGGGCACGGCATCGTTGCAAGGCAAGCCCTCGGGCAAACCTTCCGGGCCGTGCAGGCCCATACCGTCACCCGGCTGTTCGGTGCACTGCGACCAGTCAATGGTGCGGCCATCCAGTCGGGGTGGGGTGCCCGTTTTCAGCCGCGCTTGGGGCAATTTAAGCTCTTTCAAACGTGCCGAGAGCGAGACTGCCGGCGGGTCGCCCGCTCGGCCACCGGGGTAGTGTTGCAGGCCCACATGAATGCGGCCGTCGAGAAACGTGCCTGCGGTGAGCACCACGGTTTGACTATAGAAGTGAATGCCCGCTTGCGTGATAGCCCCCGTCACACGGTCGCCTTGAACCATGAGGTCGTCCACCGCCTGCTGGAAAAGCCAGAGGTTGGGTTGGTTTTCCAAGCGTCGGCGAATGGCGGCTTTGTAGAGCAAACGATCCGCCTGGGCGCGCGTAGCGCGTACCGCCGGGCCTTTAGAGCGGTTGAGAATGCGGAACTGAATTCCGGCTTCGTCGGTGGCAATGGCCATGGCCCCACCCAGGGCGTCGACCTCTTTGACCAAGTGTCCCTTGCCAATGCCACCGATACTCGGGTTGCAACTCATCTGCCCGAGCGTCTCGATGCTGTGACTCAGCAGCAAGGTGCGCGCGCCCATGCGCGCCGCCGCGAGCGCTGCCTCGGTGCCCGCATGGCCACCGCCGACCACAATCACGTCAAAATGCTGGGGATAGTGCATGCCATGCCGCCTACGAAAAGGGGCTTATTTTAGGCGGGCGCGCGATTTTTAGCCGCGCCAGCGTTTCAGCGTCAGGGCATTGGTCATCACGCTCACCGAACTCAGGGCCATGGCCAAACCGGCCAGCATCGGGTTGAGGTAGCCCAATGCCGCAAGCGGAATGCCCGCAGCGTTGTAGCCAAACGCCCAAAACAAATTCTGGCGCAGCTTGCGCACGGTCAAACGCGAGAGCGCGATGGCCTGGGCCACCAAGCGTACGTCACCGCGCAGGAGCGTGAGGCTTGCCGCGTGCATGGCCACATCTTGTCCGCCCTCTGGGTGCGCCATGGCCATACCCACCTGCGCGGCGGCAAGAGCGGGGGCGTCATTGATGCCATCACCCACAAACGCCACCACCTCGCCAGGGTGTTGCGCTTGCAAAGCGCGAATGGCATTGGCTTTGTCGGCCGGCAGGACTTCGGCCAGCACTTCGTCGGGCTGAAAACCCAAGCGCGCCGCCATGGCTTGCGCCGCGCGTTCATGGTCGCCCGAGATCATGCGCACCCCAATGCCTTGTGCACGCAAAGCGGCAATGGCTTGCGCTGCGTGCGGTTTGGGTTCGTCGCCAAACGCAAACACCGCTTGCAATTCCCACGCCTCATCCTGTTGCAAGGCCAAGACCGAGACCGTTGCGCCGCGCGCTTGCCAATCGTCTAGGGCCGATTGCAGCACGGCCGAGACGGGCTTGCGCGTGTCGAGCGCACGCCACCAGCGCAAGCTGCCCAGCCCCCAGAATTGATGCGCCACGCGTCCTTCCACCCCTAAACCGGTGCGCTGGTGCGCGTCTTGCACGGGCAAGGCATGCACGCCTTGCGCTTGCGCCGCTTGCAAGACGGCGCGGGCAAGGGGATGCGCACTTGCGCCTTGCAGGCCGGCCGCCGTGGCCAAGGCTTGGGGCTCGGTAAAGCCCTCGGTCACCACGCACGCGAGAACGCGCGGCTTCCCCTCGGTGAGGGTGCCTGTTTTGTCAAACGCCACCCAACGCACCCGATGCGCCCACTCGAGCGC
>VEQC01000258.1 GCA_018883455.1 Limnohabitans sp.
ATTACTACTTGCTCGCTCGCGACATGGGGGTGGACTTGATTCACGAGATGATGACGCCGTTTGGCTTCGGTCAGTACACGGGCATTGACATCATGGGTGAGTCGCGCGGTATTTTGCCCTCGACGGAGTGGAAGCGCACCACCTACAAACGCCCCGAGCAGCAGCGCTGGTACTCGGGGGAAACCATCTCCTTGGGCATTGGGCAGGGCTACAACAGCTTCACCATGCTGCAACTTGCGCACGCAACGGCCACTTTTGCCAACCACGGCTTGAAAATGAAGCCGCACTTGGTCAAAGAAGTTGTCGACATTGAGACCAAAAAGAGCACGCCCATCGCCAAAGAGCCCATTGGCAAGATCGACATTCCGCCGGAGCACTTTGAGGTGATTCACAAAGCCTTTATCGGGGTGAACATCTCGGGTACTTCGGCGAGCAGTTTTGTCGGCGCCCCCTATGTGAGCGCGGGCAAGACGGGGACAGCCCAGGTGTTCACGGTCAAGCAAAACGAAAAATACAACGCCTCCCAAATTGACGAGCGCTTGCGCGATCACGCCCTCTACATTGCCTACGCCCCCGCGGATGACCCCAAGGTGGCGCTGGCCATGGTGGTGGAGAACGCCGGCTTTGGCGCGATGAATGCCGCCCCGATCGCACGGCGGGTGTTTGACTATGTGATCATGGGCCAGTACCCCTCGCGGGAAGACATCCAAGCCGTGCAAAAAGGCCAGGCCACGCGCCCCATTGGCAAGCCCCGCCTGGTGGCCGAGATACCCTGGCCGCCCCGCGATGACGAATAACCGGTCAATCCCTAGGGTAACTCCCGACCAACAAAGCATGCATGCGCCGCTAAAGTCGACGCACTCGGGTGGTTGTCTGCAACTGCCCTGAGGGTCCGAGGAGACAATACTCAAGCCTTGCGTTCAAGGCATCGCACCGACTGCAAAGTCGGTGCTTTTTTTTTGTGCTTGGCGTACCCCGGCGCGGCCATCCCCTGGGCGACAATTCCCCGAATGGAACTCTTGTTGGTGACGCTGGCCTCGGCCTTGGCGGGATTTGTCGACTCGATCGTGGGCGGGGGCGGGCTGATCCTCACGCCCATGCTCTTTGCTGTCTATCCCCAGGCCGTGCCGGCGACTTTGTTTGGCACCAACAAAAGTGCCTCGGTCTGGGGAACCTTGTTTGCCAGCTGGCAATACAGCCGACGCGTCGAGCTCAATTGGGCCATTTTGCGACCTGCGATTGCTTGCACCGTCGTGGGTTCGTTTGTGGGCGCATGGGCGCTGACCTTGCTCGATGGGGCAGCCTTGCGTCTGGTGCTGCCCTTTGTGCTGGGCGTGCTCCTGGCCTACACCTTGGCGCGCAAGGAGTTGGGGCAAAACCACGCGCCCCGCTTTGCCGGGCGTCTCGAGCTGGGCGTGGCGTGTTTGATCGGTTCGGGAATCGGGTTTTACGATGGGTTTTTTGGGCCCGGCACCGGCAGCTTTTTTGTCTTTTTGCTGGTGCGGGTCATGGGCTATGACTTTTTGAACGCATCGGCCAGTGCGAAATTACTCAACCTCAGCAGCAACTTCGCCGCCCTGGTGTTGTTTGCCCTCAAGGGGCATGTGTGGTGGCACATGGCGCTTCCTCTGGCGTTGGCCAACATCGTGGGCAGCCTCCTGGGCACACGCTTGGCCTTGCGTCATGGCGCGTCATTTGTGCGGCTGGTGTTTATTGGCGTGGTGACGGCCTTGATCGGCAAGACGGGCTATGACGCCTGGATGATCTGGCAGACCTTGGGCTGAGTGCCTCTAGGCTTGTGCACGCAGCCACTCGGCGGCTTTCTCGGCCAGCATGAGCGTGGGGCTGTTGGTGTTGCCGCTGGTGATGGTGGGCATGGCCCCGGCATCGACCACGCGCAATCCGCGCACCGTTCCACCTTGACCGTCCAAAAGGCGCAGTTCAGAGTCGAGCACGGCCATGGGGTCATCCACACGGCCCATGCGGGTGGTGCCCACCGGGTGGAAGATGGTGGTGGCGATGTCGCCCGCCAAACGGGCAAGGTCTTCATCGCTTTGGTATTGCACGCCCGGTTTGAACTCTTCGGGTTGATACGGCGCCAGTGCGGGTTGGGCCACGATGCGCCGCGTCACGCGCAAGGAGTCGGCGGCCACTTGGCGATCTTCGGGGGTGCTCAAGTAATTCGGCGCAATGCGCGGCGCGTCTTCGAACCGAGGGCTGGTGATGTGCACAGAGCCGCGACTCGTGGGGTTTAAGTTGCACACGCTGGCCGTGAAGGCGGGGAAGCTGTGCAGGGGCTCGCCAAAGGCGTCAAGGCTCAAGGGCTGCACGTGGTATTCGATGTTGGGCCAAGCCAGATCGGGCCGACTGCGGGTGAAGGCGCCAAGCTGCGAGGGCGCCATACTCATGGGCCCGCTGCGCTTGAAGAGGTACTCCAGCCCGATGCGGGCCTTGCCCCACCAGCTGTTGGCCAGGGTGTTGAGGGTCTCGACACCCTGGACTTTGTAGACGGAGCGGATTTGCAAATGGTCTTGCAGGTTTTCGCCCACGCCGGGGAGGTGCAGGAGTGGGGTGATGCCCAGCGCTTGGAGGCGCGCGGCATCGCCAATGCCAGAGAGCTCGAGCAATTGTGGTGAGCCAATGCTGCCGGCGCTGAGCACCACGGCATGGTGCGCGCGGGCGACGAGCATTTGTTGTCCGTCCCAAATTTGCACGCCGGTGCACTGCCAACCCCCTTCGGGCGAGGGTTCGATCAGCAGCCGGTTGGCTTGCGCCATGGTCCAGAGTTCAAAGTTGGGTCGCCCATAACAAGTCGGGCGCAGGAACGCGCGGGCGGTGTTCCAACGCCAACCGCTGCGTTGGTTGACTTCGAAATAGCCCACGCCCTCGTTGCTGCCACGGTTGAAATCGTCCGTGGCTGGCACGCCAGCTTGTACGGCGGCTTGCGCAAAGGCGTCGAGGATGTCCCAACGCA
>VEQC01000259.1 GCA_018883455.1 Limnohabitans sp.
CGTGCGCGCGTGCGCCACCCGCGGCGACCCCGGTTTTACCCCTTGCACGGCCTCTTGGGCCTGGCGGCAGGCTTGCCTGTGACCGTAGGGGCGATTTTGGCCTCGCCCAAGCTCTGGGAGTGGGCGCAGTTATGGCTGGTGCGCGGCAGCGCCAAGGCCATGTTCTCTCTGGTGTGGGCTGCGGGGTGTGTGCTCGCCTTGGCGGCGTACTGGCGCTTGGTGTATTGCACCGCTTGGCGGCAGGTCCATTTATGGGATCGTTTTTTTGTCTGGGGTTTGGGCTGCGGGGTGCTGGCGCTCTGGCACCTCTACCCGTGGGTGGGGGACGTGTGGTTGCAAGCGGCGCTGTTAGCCCCTTGGTGGGTGGTGATCAACTTTGCCGATATTCACCACGAGGCGGAAATGCGGCGCACACAGGCGCGCATCCGTTGGCGTAAAAAGCATTGGGTCTGGCTGGATCCGGACGAATCCGACGAGGAAGAGGACGGCGCACGCATCCAGCCCCACTGGGATGAATCCATCTGGCCTTTCCCCATTCGCCGCTACAAGCGCGCGAGGCGCTCGAGCGCGCTGCGCAAGGTTTGGTCTTGTTTGGCAAAGCAAAAGCGCACCACGCGCTGATCAAAGCCATCGGCATAAAAGGCCGAGAGGGGAATGGCGGCCACGCCCACTTCGCGTGTGAGCCATTGGCAGAAATCGGCTTCGCTCAAATCGCGCTCGGGCACGGCCAAGCTGTCAATGCGCACGCACTGGAAGTAACTGCCTTCGCTCGGCAGCAATTCAAATTTGGTGTTGGCCAGGCCTTGGCGGAACAAGTCGCGCTTGGCGCCGTAGAAGGCCGGTAGTTCCGTGTAGGGACGGGGATCGGCCATGAAGGCCGCCAAGCCGTGTTGCACGGGGGTGTTGACGGTGAAGACGTTGAATTGGTGCACCTTGCGAAACTCGGCCGTGAGGTCAGCCGGCGCGGCCACATAGCCCACTTTCCAGCCGGTCACATGATAGGTTTTGCCAAAGCTCGACACAATGAAGGCGCGCTCGGCCAAGCCCGGGTAGCTGGCCGCGCTTTGGTGCTGCAGCGGGGCATAGACCATGTGCTCATACACCTCGTCGCTGATGAGCAAGATGTTGGTGCCGCGCAGCAAGTCCTCCAGGGCACGCATCTCCGCCGGCGTCCAGACCGTGGCGCTGGGGTTGTGCGGCGAGTTGATGATGAGCAAGCGCGTGCGTGGGCTGATGGCGGCGCGAATTTTGTCAAAGTTGGGTCGAAACGTTCCCGGGTCGAGCGGCACGCGCACGGCCACGCCGCCGGCCATGTCGATATTGGGCAGGTAGCTGTCGTAACAGGGTTCGAGCACCACCACTTCGTCGCCCGGGCGCACCACGGCCAGGATGGCGCTCAAAATGGCTTGTGTGGCGCCCGCCGTGATCGTGATCTCGCTGCCCGGGTCATAGGTGTGGCCATAGCAGGCGGCGATCTTTTGGCTCACGGCCTCGCGCAGGGGCAGGATGCCCGCCATGGGCGGGTATTGGTTGAGGCCGCGCTGCATGGCGTCGGTCACGCAATCGAGCAGGCGCGGGTCGCAATCAAAGTCCGGGAAGCCTTGTCCCAGGTTGACGGCACCGCATTCCGTCGCCAGGGCCGACATGACCGTGAAGATGGTGGTGCCGATTTGGGGGTATTGGGTTTCGATGGGGGCGCGGGTCATGGTGGGGCAGGGGGTTAGAGGTCGTAATGCGAATCGGTTTGGGTCAAGGCCTGCTCGATCAAGCGGCGGTCGAGCCGATCGCTGAGCAAGGCGGCGAAATCGTAGACGAAACTGCGCAGGTATGCACTGCGCTTGAAAGCCACCCGGCTGGTGTTGCGCCCAAAGAGTTGGCCCGCCGGTCGCGCCACCAGGCTCGGGTCGAGCGCGTCTTTGACGGCCATTTCCGCCACGATGCCCAAGCCCAGGCCCAGTTTGACGTAGGTTTTGATCACGTCGGAGTCAATCGCTTCGAGGGCGATGCGCGGCGCGAGGCCTTTTTTGGCGAAGGCCTGATCGATGCGCGAGCGTCCGGTGAAGGAGGGGTGGTAGGTGATCAAGGGCTCGGCCGCGATGTCTTCGAGCGTGAGGCGCACCTTGGCTGCGAGGGGGTGTGATTTTGGAATCACCAGCATGTGCTCCCACTCGTAGCACGGCAGGCTGATGAGTTCGGGGTGATCGGCCAGCGATTCGGTGGCGATGCCAATGTCGGCCACCTCCTGCATCACCATCTCGGCCACTTGGCTCGGAGTGCCTTGGTGCAGGCTCACATTCACTTGGGGAAACTTTTGGCGCAGCTTGGCCACGGGCACGGGCAGCACATAGCGCGCCTGGGTGTGGGTGGTGGCAATGGAGAGGGTGCCACTGTCTTGGGCGCTGAACTGCGCGCCAATGCGCTGGAGGTTGTGCACTTCGCGCAGGATGATGTCGATGCTGCGCAGCACGTGCTCGCCGGGTTCGGTCACGCGCTTGAGGCGCTTGCCATGGCGGCTAAACACATCGACGCCCAGTTCCTGCTCGAATTCCAAAATGGCTTTGCTCACCCCGGGCTGCGAGGTGTGCAAGGCGCGGGCGACTTCCGTTAAGTTGAGGTCGCGGCGCACGGCCTCTTGAATGAAGCGGAATTGGTGCAGGTTCATGGGCAGCTCCAAGGAGGAGTAATGACCCATTGTAATAAAAAACCGATTCCTTATATCGAATTCTGCTATTTTTCGCCCAAAGCCACCTCTGCCAACAGGTCAAGCACGGCAGCTGTCTCGCCCAGGGAGGGCTGGCAGTCGATCTGCAGCTGGGGGTGGCGCTCGCGCAATTGCGCCAGCATTTGCGGCAAATCCTCACGGGCGTGGCGCCCCATGCCGAGGAAAAAAGGCACCACGCGCAGGGATTGCACGCCCTCGGCCACCAAGGCATCGGCCACTTCGGCCAGGGAGGGCGGGGTGAGCTCCAGAT
>VEQC01000260.1 GCA_018883455.1 Limnohabitans sp.
GAATTGCCAAAGCGGGGGCGCGCTTCATCACGGCCATGAGTTCGGCGACTGTGCCCAAATTCACCCTCATCACGGGGGGGGCCTATGGCGCGGGTTACTTGGCCATGTGTGGGCGCGCCTTCAAACCCAACGCCATGTTCATGTGGCCCAATGGGCGCGCCGCGATCATGGGGCCCGATCAAGCGGCCACCACCTTGGCCTTGGTCAAACGGCAAAACCTCAAGCCCGGGGAGACTTGGAGCGCGCAGGAGGAGGAGCAGTTCAAGCAACCGATTCGCCAGCAGTATGAGCAATTTGCCGCGGCGCGCAATTTCGCCAGACACCTGTGGGTCGATGGCATCTTGGACCCTGCCGAGACGCGTGAGACCTTCACGCTGCTCTTGGATTTGGCCGCTCGGGTGCCCGTGAACCCGACCCGCTTTGGTGTGATGAGGATGTGAGTGGTATGTACCGAAAAATATTGATTGCCAATCGCGGCGAAATTGCTTGCCGAATCGCCCGCACGCTGCGGCGCATGGGCATTGCGGCGGCCACCGTTCACTCGAGCGCCGACGCCCAGGCCCTGCACGTGCGCGAGATTGGGGAGTCGGTCTGGATAGGAGACGCCCCCGCGCGGCAGAGCTACCTCCAGATCGAAGCCGTGATTGCCGCGGCGCGGCAAGTGGGGGCCGACGCCATTCACCCGGGATTTGGCTTCCTCTCTGAAAACGCGGCGTTTGCGCGGCGCTGCGGCGAAGAGGGGCTCGCGTTCATTGGCCCTTCACCCGAGGTGTTGGCGCTCTTTGGGGACAAATCGCAGGCCAAACAACTCGCACAAAGCTTGGGGATTGTGACGGCGGGAGGCTTGGCGCAACCCAGCGACGACATTCCCACCCTCGTGCAAGCGCTCAGCACCCTGCCCCGCCCCTGCATTCTCAAGGCCGTAGCCGGTGGCGGCGGCAAAGGCATGCGGGTGGTGCAGGCGGGCGATGATGTCGAGGCGGCGATCGCCTCGGCCATTCGCGAAGGGCTCTCGGCCTTTGGGGATGGACGGCTGATTGCCGAGCGGTATCTGCGCGCGCCGCGCCACATCGAGGTTCAAATTCTGGGGGATGGCCAAGGGGAGGTGATGCACCTGTGGGATCGGGAATGCTCCTTGCAGCGCCGCTTTCAAAAGGTGGTGGAGGAAGCGCCCGTGAGCGCCATCGACCCCGACTTGCGGGCGCGTTTGCAGGCTCAGGCCATCGCGCTGGGTCAGGCGGTGAAGTACCTGGGTTTGGGCACGGTGGAGTTTGCCGTGAGCGGGGACGAAGCGGTTTTCTTGGAAGTCAATCCACGCCTACAAGTGGAGCACACCGTGACGGAAGCCATCACGGGTCTGGATTTGGTGGAATTGCAAATTCGCACCGTGCACGATCGTGCCCTGGCGTTGACACCCGCCCAACGGCCCACACCCCAAGGGGTGGCGGTACAGATGCGGCTTTATGCCGAAGACGCGAGCCCAGGCTTCTTGCCGGCCACGGGGCGTATTGGCCTGTGGTCCATGCCCTCGGGGGTGCGGGTGGACGCAGGGGTGGATCAGTCAGATGAGATCACGCCGCATTACGACCCCATGATGGCCAAACTCATCGCGCATGGGCCTGATCGGGCGGCGGCGTTGGATACGGCGCGTCAAGCCCTGGCGCAAACCCGCGTGTTGGGTGTGGCGCACAACCGGGATTTCTTGCGCGCCCTGCTCGCGCACGCGCGCGTCCAGGCCAACGAGGTGCACACCGAATTTGTCGATGAGTGGCTCAAAGCGCATCCCCCAAAACCGCTGGCGGCTTCTGCGGTCGCGGCGCTGATGGGCGTGTGGCTCGTGCGCACCCGTGCCCAAAACGCCCATGCGAGCAGCGCGGGGGGCGCTTGGCAGGATGAACGCCTCACGGGATGGCGCTTGCGCCGCTCGGCCATCCCACCGCCCTGCGCTTGGCTGGTGCGTCACAGCAGCGGTCAATGGCAGGTGGGATTTGCGGCGGGGCACGACGGAACACTGGCCGTGCGGGGGGACGACGCCGTGTTCGACGTCGGGGTGAGCACGCGAGCCGGGGCTCTGCAGGGGCCGCATGGGGTGACGGTGCAAGGCCAGACCTGGCGGGTGGACATGGACGTCCATGGCCACGCCCTGAGCGCCGATTTCGAGGGGCAGAGCGTGGCGCTGGATTTGCTGCCGCTGGTGGCTCAAGGTTTGGGCGGCGCGGATGGCACGCGCGACAAAATGCGCGCGCCCATGATGGGCATGATCATTGGCGTGCATGTGCAAGCCGGGGAGATGGTGGAGGCGGGCCAGCGTCTGGCAACGCTGGAATCCATGAAAATGGAAATGCCGGTCACGGCGCCCATGGCGGGACGGGTGACTTGGGTGGGCTGCGCGGAACGCGATAAAGTGGAGCGCCACCAAGACCTCTTTCGCATTGAAGCCGTCACGCCTTAAAGCCACGACCCCATCTAGCCAGAAAGCCCGTCGATGTTGAACTTACCCCAACGCGTCGAGATTCATGAGGAAGGCCCTCGCGAGGGTTTTCAAATCGAGCCGCCCGGATTTTCGATTGCGGACCGCGTGGCCCTGGTGGACGCGCTGGCCCAAGCGGGTTTGCGCCAAATCCAGGTGGCCTCCTTTGTCAACCCGCAGCGCGTGCCACAAATGGCCGATGCCGCCGAGCTGTTCCAGTCCTTGCACCGCCGCCCTGGTGTGCGCTATACCGCGTTGTGGTTGAACGTCAGGGGGTTTGAGCGCGCTTGCGCGGCGACAGGGGTGGATTTGGTGGGCTCCCTCTACTTTTATGCATCGGACGCGTTTTGTCAGATGAACAACGGCACGAGCGCGCGTGACCATGCCCAGAGCCAGCGCGAGTGGGTCTCGCGCTACCGCGCGGTGAATTTGCCCGTGGAGTCGGCCTATGTGATGACCGCGTTTGGTTGCCATGTCGAGGGG
>VEQC01000261.1 GCA_018883455.1 Limnohabitans sp.
GTGCACGCCCCAGCGTGAGTCCCCTGCGGCGAGCAGCCGGTCAAACACCATGGCTTGATGCGCCCGATGAAAAGCCCCCAGCCCCAGGTGCACCACGCCCGGAGCACCCTCGCGCGCGTAGTGAGGGCTTTGGGCCACGCGCGAGCCCCACAGGGCTTGCGTGGCGGAGCCTAGGCGCGGCTTATCCAAGTGTCCACCTGGGGTCAATAAAACTGTTTGGGCAGCCACAGCACAAGGCTGGGCACGTATGTGATGACGACCAAGCTACCCAGCAGCGGAAAGAGCCACGGCAAGATGGCCATGGTGGTGCGCTCCACGCTCAGCTTGGCCACGCGCGCGAGCACAAACAGCACCATGCCCATGGGGGGATGCAGCAAGCCAATCATGAGGTTGAGCACCATCACCAATCCAAAGTGCACGAGGTCGATGCCCAGTTGTTGGCAAATGGGCACGAGAATGGGAACCAAGATCGTGATGGCCGCGGTTGGCTCCAAAAAGCAGCCCACAAACAGCATCAACAGGTTCGCCAACAACAAGAACATCCAGGGCTCCGTGGTAAAGCCCAACACCCATTGACCAATCGCGCTGGTCACACCGGTAGCGGTGAGCATCCAGCCAAAAATGCTGGCGGCCGCCACGATGAACAGCACGGTGGCGGTGGTCTCCACGGTGTCGAGGCAAATTTTCACGAACATCTTGAAGTGGAGCGTGCGGTACCAGAAAAAACCCAGCACGATGGCCCACACGCAGGCGGCAATCGCACCCTCCGTGGGGGTAAACACTCCCGTGGTCATGCCGCCAATGAGCAGCACTGGCGTCATGATGGGTAGCACCGCCTGGAATTGGAAGAACTTGTCTGCCGCAAACAGCACGATCAACGCGACGAACACGGCCGGTTGCGCAGGCAACCCGCCTTCCTTGACCAAAAACCACAGCGCGAGCGGCCAACCAATCACCACTGCGGTCTCGGCCAAAGCTTTCATGACACGCGGCCATTCAAAGCGAATATCCCCCCCCCAGCCATTCTTGTGCGCGAAGTAAGCCACGGTGAGCATCATCAAAATGGCCATCAGCACGCCGGGCAAGATGCCTGCGAGAAAGAGCGCACCCACCGACACGTTGGCCATCATGCCGTAGATCACAAAGGGCAGGCTAGGCGGAATGATGGGGCCAAGCGTTGCGGAGGCGGCGGTCACTCCCACCGCGAATTCGGTCTCGTAGCCGTGATCCTTCATGGCCTTGATCTCAATCGTGCCCAGACCCGCAGCATCGGCAATGGCCGTCCCGCTCATGCCGGCGAAAACCACCGAGCCCACCACGTTCACATGCCCTAGGCCGCCCTTGAGCCAACCCACCAGTGCCAAGGCGTAGTTGTAGATGCGGTTGGTGATGCCGGCGTTGTTCATCAGGTTGCCTGCGAGGATGAAGAAGGGCACGGCGAGCAAGGGAAAGCTGTCAATGCCCGAGACCATGCGGTGAATTACCACGAATGGGGGCGAGCTTTGTACGAAGAACAGATAGAGCAGGGCGGCACCCGCCATGGCAATGGCCACGGGAATGCCCCCACTCATGAGCAAGAGAAAAAGAATTTTGAGCATGGGGGCTTTCGACGACGGTTTAGCGATCGTTCATGTCGGATTCAGGACGTTGCAGCACGCTGTAGCCGCGCTGCCAGTGCACTTTGGCCACCCAGATGGCGCGCAGGCACATGGCAGCAAAGCCAGCCATCACCACGCCATAGACGATGTTCATGGGCAAGTCGATGATGGTCATTTTGTAGCTACCGAGCTTTTCCATCATTTGCGCCGTGAGAAAGGTGGCGGCGCCGAAAAAGGCCACGCGCACCAAGTCCACCAGCGTGCTCATGGCGCGGGCCAGGGCCTGCGGCATGTAGCGGTAGAAGAAGTCCACATGGATATGGTTGTTCTTGGCCACGCCAATCGTCGCCCCCGTAAAGACGGTGGCAATCAAGAGATAGCGGGCGATTTCCTCCGTCCAGGAGGCCGAGTTATTGAGCGCGTAGCGGGTGAAGAACTGGTAGAAAACCGTCAAGCCCAATAGCCAGAAAAAACCCAGCGCGACCCAAGCCTCGACGGGGGTGCCGGAGAGATCCACCGCATCGTCGGTGGCGTGAAACTGGCCATCGTCCCCCATCACCTTCGGGCCAGCGTCTAGGTCTTGAATTTGGCTCATGCGGTGTCCTTATGGAAAATCAGGCCTGGGCTTGGCCAGGCCTGATCAGAGTTTTACTTGGCGGCCTGGATCTTGTCGTAGTCGGCACGCGTGAAGCCCAGGGACTCCAGCGGGCGATTCTTCATGACGGCATCGACAAAACTCTGGCGGTTGACCTGCACGATTTGCAGGCCTTTTTTCTTGAACTCATCAACCAACTCGGCCTCGCGTTTTTTGATCTTGGCCGTGGCGCGCACCGCTGCCTCCTGTGTCACGTCGGTGAAGATCTTTTTCTCCGCATCGCTCAGGCGGTTCCAGAGGTGCGGGGCGATTTGGGTGGTGAGGCCATCGACAATGTGTCCGGTCAGCATGATGGCTTTTTGCACCTCGAAAAACTTCTTCGCTTCGATGGTGGTGAGGGGGTTCTCCTGCGCTTCGACCGTGCCGTTTTGCAGCGCCAGGTAGACCTCGGCAAACGCGATCGGGGTCGGGTTGGCGCCGCAGGCTTCGGGCGTGGCGCGGTAGGCGGGCACATCGGGCACCCGGATCTTCAAGCCTTTCATTTCGGCGCAAGTGGAGAAGGGTTTTTGTGCGGTGGTGTGGCGTGCGCCGTAGTAGGTGTAGGCGGTCACTTGAATGCCGGTTTTCTCGCGGAACTCCTTGACCATTTCCTGGAACACAGGACTCTTGGAATACGCGATGAGGTGATCGCCGTCGCGGAAGATGAAGGGGTAGTAAGCAATGCCAAAGCGCGGGTAGGTGCGCGCAGCGAAGGAG
>VEQC01000262.1 GCA_018883455.1 Limnohabitans sp.
CCGCCGCCCGCAGGCGCTTCGCCCATCATTGGGCTGGAGGTTTCTGGCGAAGTGGTAGCTCTGGGGGTGGGGGTGACGCGCTGGCGCGTTGGGGATTTGGTGTGCGCGCTCGCCAACGGTGGCGGCTATGCCGAGTATGTGGCGGTGCCAGAAGGTCAGGCCCTGCCCGTTCCGCAAGGCCTTGACTTGTTGCAAGCTGCGGCGCTACCGGAAAACTATTTCACGGTCTGGACGAACGTGTTTGAGCGGGGCCGTTTACAGGCGGGCGAAACCATTTTGGTGCACGGTGGCTCGTCGGGCATTGGCCTGACCGCCATTCAGCTCGCGCATGCCTTTGGCGCCAAAGTTTTGTGCACCGTGGGCAACGCGCAAAAAGCCCAGGCGTGCCGTCAGGCGGGCGCCGATGTGGCGATTGAGTACAACACCCAGGATTTTGTGGAGGTGGCGTTGGCTGAGACGGGTGGCGCGGGTGTGCACCTGATCTTGGACATGGTGGGCGGCTCTTACATGCAGCGCAATTTGCGCGCGCTGGCCGTCGAGGGTCGCTTGGTGCAGATCGCCTTCCTGCAGCCCTCCAAAACGGAGGTGGATTGGATGTCCCTCATGACCAAGCGCTTGACGTTCACGGGCTCAACCCTGCGTCCGCGCAGTGCAGCGGACAAGGCAGCCATTGCTCAGGCGCTCCAAAATCAGGTCTGGCCCTTGCTCACGCAAGGACGCGTGCGCCCGGTGATTCAAGAAGTGTTTGATGTGCGCCATGCCGCGCAAGCGCATGCCCTCATGGAGCAGTCCACGCACATTGGCAAATTGATGCTCAAAGTGAGCGCTTGAGGAATGGGGTCGTGGAAGGGCGCGGCTCAAACGACCACGGGCTCCATCTCCAGCCGAATGCCAAAGCGCTCGTAAACGCTGGTTTGAATGGCACGCGCGAGGGTCATGACTTCGCCGCCCGTGCAGGGGTTTTGCGCATTGCCGCGGTTGACCAAGACCAAGGCCTGCTTTTCATACACCCCCGCATGGCCCACGGTTTTCCCGCGCCATCCACAGGCGTCGATGAGCCAACCCGCAGCGAGTTTGATGCGGCCATCGTGCAGGGGGTAGTGCACGACTTTGGGGTCGCGGGCGATGATGTCAGCGCATTGCTCTGGCGTCACGGTCGGGTTTTTGAAGAAACTCCCCGCGTTGCCCAGAACCGCCGGATCGGGCAACTTGGCCCGGCGGATGGCACAAACCCAATCAAAGATCTGCTGTGGCGTGGGCGATTGCACGCCGGTCTCGGCCACTTTGCGTTCCAGATCGAGATAACCCAGTTCAGGCCGCCAGGCTTTGGGCAAGGCCATTTGCACATGGGTGATGACCGCGCAACCGGCTAACCCATAGCCGCCGGGCGCAGGAGGGACGTGCTTGAAAACGGAGTCACGGTAGCCAAAGCCGCACTGGGCGGCCTCGAGGGTGAAGGTTTGCCCAGTGCGCAAATCAAAGGCCTGCAGGCTGTGGAAGCGATCCTGCATCTCCACCCCGTAGGCGCCAATGTTTTGCACCGGCGCGGCCCCAACCGTGCCCGGAATGAGGGCCATGTTCTCCAGGCCAGGCCAGCCCTGCTCCAAGGTCCAGGCCACGAAATCGTGCCACGACTCCCCCGCTCCCGCCTCCACAATCCAGTGGCGGTCGGTCTCGGCCACGAGTCGGCGCCCCAGAATCTCGACTTTGAGCACCAGGGGTTTGACGTCCCCTGTGAGGACGATGTTGCTGCCGCCTCCCAAGATGAATTTATCGGCCTCGCGCAAGCTGGGGTCGGCCCAGAGCGCCTCCAGATCGGCCAATCCCCGCAGCCGCACCAAGGCGCGCGCCCGGGCGGCGATGCCAAAGGTGTTGTACGGCAACAGGGGGCAGTGGGACTCCGGGTTCATGGGAGAATTGTCGCATTCTGGAATACGTTTGGCAGGGAGAAATGCATGCCCTCTTTTGACACCGTGTGCGAGCCCAATCTGGTGGAAGTGAAGAACGCCGTGGAGAATACGGCCAAAGAAATCGCTACCCGTTTTGATTTCAAAGGCACTTCAGCCGGCATTGAACTCAAGGACAAGGAAATCACGCTCTTTGGCGACGCAGACTTCCAACTCGCCCAAGTCGAAGACATTCTGCGCAACAAACTCACCAAGCGCGAAGTGGATGTGCGGTTTCTCGACAAAGGTGCCGTGCAAAAAGTCGGGGGTGATAAGGTCAAGCAGGTGATCAAGGTTCGCAGCGGTATTGAGAGCGAGGCCTCGAAAAAAATCCAACGCCTGATCAAGGACAGCAAGCTCAAAGTGCAGGCCGCCATTCAAGGCGACGCCGTGCGGGTGACCGGCGCCAAACGCGATGACCTCCAAGCCGCGATGGCCCTCATCCGCAAGGAAACGACGGACTTACCGCTCTCGTTCAACAACTTCCGCGACTAGCGCACCCGCCACCTCCTGCGCACTGGGGTCAGGTTGGGGTTAGCAGGAATGCCTCCAGGGCTTGGGCCAGCGCCTGGGGTTGATCGTGGTGCAACATGTGCCCGCACTCCGCCAAGGTGATGGTCTCGCACTGCGGGACTTTCTCCAAGCGCTGGTGAAACTCTTCCCGGCTGTAGCGCCCCTGCCACCAAGTGGAGAGGCTATCGGTGTCGGACTGAACAAACAGCATGGGGGCTTGGATGCGCTCATAGGTGCAAAGCACTTCGTCCAGGCGAAACAGCGTGGCGCTGGTGATTTTGTGCCCAGCGTGCCCCAGGATGCGCCAGCGTCCGTCGCTGCCCTGGCTCGCCCAATGCGAGGCCAACCAGAGGGCTTTGTCTGGGCTCAGGCGAGGGTTGGTGCGCGTGAGGCGCTGCGCGACGCCGGCGAGATCGTCGTAG
>VEQC01000263.1 GCA_018883455.1 Limnohabitans sp.
CCTGGAATCACACCGGCGGGTGCGCCGCCGTCTGGACATGGCCACCGGCGTGGTGCGCTTAGAGCCCGAGGATGCAGGCGATGGGGTGTGGTTTGACGGCGCGAGCCTGGTGACTGTGCATGGCCCGCGTCAGCGTTTGCTCATCATTGGTGGCGGTCAGCTCTCGCGCTACCTCGCAAGCATGGCGGTCATGCTGGATTACCAAGTCACCGTTTGTGAGCCCCGTGCGGAGTACCACGAGGGCTGGGAGGCCATGCCCGGTGTGACCCTCTCCACGCAAATGCCCGATGATTTGGTCTTGGCCATGCAACTCGATGCGAGCTCGGCCGTGGTCGCGCTCACCCACGACCCCAAGCTCGACGACCTCGCCCTCATGGAGGCGCTGCGCACGCCCGCGTTTTATGTGGGGGCCTTGGGCTCTAAACCCAACAACGAGCGCCGCCGCGAGCGCTTGCGCGAGTTCGACGTTTCAGCGGCCGAGGCCGCACGCCTGCGCGGCCCCGTGGGTTTGAACTTGGGGGCGCTCACGCCAGCGGAAATCGCCATGAGCATCGTGGCCGAAATGACCGCCATGCGCCGTGGGGTGGACCTCGATCAACCCCTGGCTCGCTGGACGCAATCGAAAACGGTGTGTGCCACCGCTTGAGTGCGGTTTGGCACAGAGGCCTATCCCGGCCCTACGCGGCCGGTTCAAACAAGAAGGGCCCACCCGGTTCGGCCCCAAAAACCAGGCGCATGGCCTTGCCTGGCACCAGTTGCGGCAAGGTAGCGCCCGTGAGGTTGGCAAAAATGCGCGGGCCTTCCTCTAAGCGAACCAGGCCCTGCAGGTAAGGCAGTTTGTCCTTGAAGCCCGGGGCGTGAAAGTGGGTGAGCGTGGCCGCTACCAACGTGCCGCGACCACTCGCCTCACGCCATTCGACAAAGCGATATACGGGCGACAACGGGGGGCAGGTTCAGCCCATTTTGAGTGCGTTGGGAATGGGCAGTGCAGCGCTCATGATGCTCACCTGGCGCTGCTTGCGCTCCAAGCGCTTGCTGCGAATCCACTGCATCGGGCTGGTGCGGAAGTACAAATTGAATTGTTTTTGCAGGGTGGTGTGATCCATGCCGCTTTGGGCGACCAAATCGGTCCAGCCAATTTGCTGGTCAATGTGTTCCTCGATCCAATGGCAGAGCTGCGCCAACTCCTGCGGGGACTCCGGTGGCTTGGCATTTGGCGAGAGGATCGGGTGCATGGTTCGAGCCCAACAACATCACAAGTAGGCGATTCTGAGGATGCGGGCGGCAACCGTAAATACGCTGTAGAGCGTATGCAAAACACAGGACGCGACAAACCGGGGCGAATGAGCGCTTAAGAATTCTTTGCGCGCACGATCACGAATTCTAAAGGATTCACCCTCATGGGCGCCCCCTCAAGGACGCGGATGGGCTTTACGGCTTCACCGGAATCAGAATTTCATTGCGCCGGTTCCAAGGCAGGGTGAAGGGGTCGTTGTAGCGGGCGACCTGGGCTTGTCCGATGGCTTCGAGCTTTTGCTTGGTGATCCAAGATTGAAGGAGGCGGGTTTGCGCTTCAATGGACGAGGCGGTGGTGAACCCACTAAAGCGGATGCTGGCCACGAAATGCGGCTCCACCGTGCGCAGGCGAACCTCGGGGTTGTTGGGCTTGGGCAGTGTGGCGAGCGATTCCGCGCTGGGCATGACAAAGTGCAAACGCCACGCATTGTCTTGCGGTTCAACCGTGACGGGGGCGGTCATGGCAATGTTGCGTTGGGTACCCGAGGCGGCTTGGTTGTCGCCAAAAATATAGCCCGCGATCCGACGAAAGCCCGCTCGACTCGCACTGTCGAAATCGCCGCTCACCAGGGTTTCGGCCACCACATAACCTTCGTAGCGGCGCAACTCATAGGGTTTGTCGTCAATCAAGACGCTAAACGCCGGTTCCTCGATGGCCATGGCCGCGCTCCCCATAAGTGACAGCATGAGCGCGAGAAAGCCACGCCATGCGGCGCGCCAAGCCTCAGTAGAGGCCGGCTGGGTCAATCGGTGTTGCAAACCAATCGTCGTGTGCAAAAGCATGGCAGTCTTGCGAGCAGAAAAACACAAAACAGATTGAAGCACAATTTTGGCGGGGCCAGCGCGTGGGCGGGCCAATTCCGTTGTCGCTATGTGCGTTTGGCCTGCCGAGAGGGCCCCAGGGGATCGCGTGGCTGACCTATTCCCGAGGAAATTGGGGGCGATTGTGCGACGACCGCTCCGCACAGCGCACTCTGAACCACAATCGGGGCTCTCAAAAAAGGAGCAAGGGATGGCTTGGTTGGATTCATTCGTCCACGGTGACGCTTTGTCGGAAATTTTGATCGAGGGTCGCAACCCCTATGGCGCAAACCTGCTCAAGGAGAGCGATGTCGAGTTGTTGCGCAACCTCTTGGCCGCAGACGAGCGCGTGCTGGGCTACGTCCTCGGGCGCGTGGTCTTGGCCGGACGTGGGCTGTGGCTGCTCACCGATCGCCAGTTGCTCGTCTCGGAGCAGGAAGCCGGCGGAGCCGTGCACCGTTACGCCTTGAGCGATATCTCTGCCTTCGCCTGCGTCAAAGGCAAATACGGCTACACCTTGCGCGTGACCGCTGGTGGCCAACTGCGCAGCCTCTACGCCGCAGCCCCCCACATGGCGGCGGCCTTGCATGCCGCACTCGGACGCACCGTTCAAATTCCTCCGGTGGTCAAACCACCCCTCTTGAGCGAGGAAGATGTGGCCGAAGTGGTTCACCGCGTGAGTGACGCCAGCGCGCGTCTGCAGCCGCTGCGCGCGAGCGCGGATTCGTCATCGGCGCTCATGGCCCAAGTCAGTGCCCAGCTCTCCCC
>VEQC01000061.1 GCA_018883455.1 Limnohabitans sp.
CGCTCGACGAAGACCACAAAATAGGTGACCAAACCGATCAGCACCACGATGACGAGTGCCGTGAGCACGTTCATGGCGCCCGTGCGCACGAGCTCGAGCAGACCGCCAATGGCGTTGGGCAAGCCCGCCGCAATACCGGCGAAGATCAGGATGGAGATGCCATTGCCCAAGCCACGCTCGGTGATTTGCTCACCCAACCACATGAGGAACATGGTGCCTGCGGTGAGGCTGACCATGGCGGTCATGCGGAAGGTAAAGCCCGGATCGATCACGAGACCGGGGGAGGCTTCCAATGCCAAGGCAATGCCCATGGACTGGAACAATGCCAAGCCCAAAGTGCCGTAACGGGTGTACTGGGTGATCTTGCGACGGCCGGCTTCGCCCTCTTTCTTGAGCTGCTCCAAGGAAGGCAGCACATAGGTGAGCAGCTGCATGATGATGGAGGCCGAGATGTAGGGCATGATGCCCAGCGCGAAGACGGTAAAGCGCGAGAGCGCGCCGCCCGAGAACATGTTGAAGAGGTTGAGGATGCCGCCTTGCTGGCCATCAAACAACTGCTTCAATTGGTCCGGGTTGATGCCCGGAACCGGAATGTGGGCCCCAACCCGATACACCACGAGGGCGAGCAACAAGAAGACGAGCCGGCGACGCAGGTCGCCGTACTTGTCTGTGTTGCCGAGTGCCGTAGTAGCCATGGTGGGGCGTTTCCTCTAACGGATTTAAGCGACCGAGCCGCCAGCCGCTTCAATGGCGGCTTTGGCGCCAGCGGTGGCACCGATGCCATTGAGCTTGACGGCCTTGGTGATCTCGCCCGACTTGATGACCTTGACCACCTTGGCCAAAGCACCCACGAGACCGGCTTGCTTCAAGGTGAGCAAGTCGACTTCGGCGGCACCGAGTTGGTTGAGCGCGGCGAGGGTGACCTCGGCGTTGAACTTGAGCGAGTGCGACTTGAAGCCACGCTTGGGCAAGCGACGCTGCAGCGGCATTTGACCGCCTTCGAAGCCCACCTTGTGGTAGCCGCCTGCGCGGGATTTTTGACCTTTGTGGCCACGACCGGCAGTCTTGCCCAAGCCAGAACCGATGCCACGGCCGACACGGCGCTTGGCGTGCTTGGCGCCTGCGGCGGGTTTGAGGTTATTGAGTTCCATGGTGATGCCCTTACAGCACTTTGACCAGATAGCTGATCTTGTTGATCATGCCGCGCACAGCGGGGGTGTCTTCCAGCTCGCGCACCGAGTTGAGCTTGCGCAGGCCCAGGCCACGCACGGTGGCGCGGTGGGACTCTTTGCAGCCAATGGGGCTGCGCACCAGCTGGACTTTGACAGTTTGGGTTTTGCTCATGTGGGGCTCCCGAATCAGGCGAAGATGTCTTCGACCGACTTGCCACGCTTGGCTGCAACCTCGGCGGGCGTGGTGCAGTTCTTCAGCGCGTCAAAAGTGGCGCGGACCATGTTGTAGGGGTTGGAAGTACCGTGGCTCTTGGCCACGATGTCGGTAATGCCCATCACTTCAAAGACGGCGCGCATCGGGCCGCCGGCAATGATGCCCGTACCCTTGGGGGCGGGAATCATCATCACGCTGGCCGCGCCATGGCGACCGGTGACGGTGTGGTGGATCGTGCCATTTTTGAGCGAGACCTTGGTCATGTGACGACGGG
The DNA here is from genome assembly GCA_018883455.1 of Limnohabitans sp. GTDB lineage: Bacteria > Pseudomonadota > Gammaproteobacteria > Burkholderiales > Burkholderiaceae_C > Limnohabitans. The sequence continues at coordinate 1,661 of VEQC01000061.1, forward strand.
CTTCTTCCATCGCCTTTTGAACGGCGGCGGGCACTTCCTTGGATTTGCCCTTGCCCATGCCGACGCGGCCGTCGCCATCGCCCACCACGGTGAGCGCGGCAAAGCCGAGAATACGGCCACCCTTGACCACTTTGGTCACGCGGTTGACCGCGATCATTTTTTCGCGCAGACCGTCGTCCCGACCTTCGTCTTGCACTTTCGCTTGAACTTTTGCCATGTCGATTTCCTCGTCTGCTTAGAACTGCAAGCCAGCTTCACGGGCGGCGTCGGCCAAAGCCTTGACGCGGCCGTGGTAGGCGAAACCTGCACGGTCAAAAGCCACTTTCTCGATGCCAGCGGCCTTGGCTTTTTCGGCAATACGCTTGCCAATGAGCTGGGCCGCCGCGACGTTGCCGCCCTTGCCGGTGGCGCCGAGCGATTTGCGCACATCGGCTTCGGCGGTCGAGGCCGAAGCGAGCACCTTGGTGCCGCAGTCGGAGATGACCGCTGCGTAGATGTGCAGATTGGTACGGTTGACCGTCAAACGGGCCACGCCTTGCTTGGCAATGCGGATGCGGGTTTGACGGGCCCGACGGAGACGCTGCGCTTTCTTGTTCAACATGATGCAGCTCCTTATTTCTTCTTGGTCTCTTTGATCGTGATCTTCTCGTCCGAATAACGGATTCCCTTGCCTTTGTAGGGCTCGGGCGGACGGATGGCACGGATCTCAGCGGCGACCTGGCCAACGCGCTGGCGGTCGGCACCTTTGATGATGATTTCGGTCGGGGCCGGGGTTTCCACCTTGATGCCCGCGGGCATGTCGATGTTCACCGGATGCGAAAAGCCCACCGCGAGGTTGAGCTTGGCGCCCTGAGCGGCGGCTTTGTAGCCCACGCCCACGAGCGAGAGCTTTTTCTCAAAGCCCTTGGAGACACCGATCACCATGTTGTTCACCAGCTGACGCATGGTGCCGCTCATGGCGTTGGCTTCGCGCGACTCGTCCACCGGGGAGAAGGTGAGCGTGCCGCTATCGTTTTTCACCGCCACCAGGGGGTTGGCCGCAACCGACAGGTTGCCGCCAGCGCCCTTGACGCTGATCTGGGTTGCACTGATGGCCACTTCCACGCCTTGCGGGACGGCTACAGGGTTTTTTCCAACTCGGGACATGTTCAGTACTCCTTCCCGTTAGGCGACATAGCACAGCACTTCGCCGCCGACACCGGTGGCACGCGCTTTGCGGTCAGTCATCACACCCTTGGGGGTGGTCACAATGGCCACGCCCAAGCCGTTCATCACCTGAGGGATGTCGTCGCGGCCCTTGTAGACGCGCAAGCCAGGGCGGCTCACACGCTCAATGCGCTCGATGACCGGGCGACCGGCGTAGTACTTCAGGGCAATTTCCAGCTCGGACTTGCCTTCGTTGTTTTTGACCTGGAAGCCATCGATGTAACCCTCGTCTTTGAGGACTTGGACGATGGCGACCTTGACCTTGGAAGCCGGAACGCTCACGGTGGCCTTGGCCACCATTTGGGCGTTGCGGATGCGGGTCAGCAGATCGGCAATGGGATCGCTCATGCTCATAATGGTTCTCCTGCCTCTTACCAGCTGGCCTTGGTGATACCCGGGATGTTGCCCTCGAAGGCCAACTCACGGATCTTGGCGCGGCCGAGGCCGAACTGACGGAAAGTGCCACGCGGACGACCGGTCATCTCGCAGCGGTTGCGCTGGCGCGTGGGGTTGGCGTTGCGCGGGAGCTTTTGCAGGCTCAGGCGAGCAGCTGCGCGCTCGTCGTCGCTACGCTTGGCATCGTTGGCGATGGCCTTGAGTTCCGCGTATTTTTTCGCGTACTTGGCCACCAGTTTTTCACGCTTGAGCTCGCGCTCGATCAAAGCTACTTTAGCCACATGCCACCTCAGTTCTTGAACGGGAAACGGAAGCCTGCGAGGAGCGCCTTGCACTCTTCGTCGGACTTGGCCGTTGTGGTGATGCTGATGTTGAGACCGCGCAGGGCATCAACCTTGTCGTATTCGATCTCGGGGAAGATGATCTGTTCCTTGACACCGATGTTGTAGTTGCCACGGCCATCAAAGGCGCGACCGGAGATACCCCGGAAGTCACGCACGCGGGGCAGGGCAATGGTCACAAAACGGTCGAGGAATTCATACATGCGCACGCCACGCAGCGTGACCATGCAGCCAATGGCCTGACCTTCGCGAATCTTGAAACCGGCGATGGCTTTCTTGGCCTTGGTGACGACCGGCTTTTGGCCAGCGATCTTGGTGAGGTCGCCCACCGCGTGCTCCATGACCTTTTTGTCGGCCACGGCCTCGCTCACACCCATGTTGAGCGTGATTTTGGTGATGCGCGGCACTTGCATGGGGGACTTGTAGCCGAACTTTTTGGCCAGCTCGGGAGCGACCTTCTCGCGATAGTGTTGTTGCAGTCGTGCCATGATCATGCCGCCTTGATTTCTTCGCCGCTGGACTTGAAGACGCGCACTTTGCTGCCGTCAGCCAGGACCTTGATGCCGACGCGGTCAGCCTTGCCGGTGGCCGCGTTGTAGATGGCGATGTTGGACTGGTGAATCGGCATGGACTTCTCCACGATGCCGCCAGTGGTACCCGCCATGGGGTTAGGCTTGGTGTGCTTCTTCACCATGTTGATGCCTTCGACCAAGAGATGGTCGTCGTCTTTGCGCAGCGTCACGACACCGCGCTTGCCCTTGTCGCGGCCAGCGATGACGATGACCTGGTCGCCTTTGCGAATCTTGTTCATGGCGTGGGTCCTTACAGAACTTCGGGCGCCAGCGACACGATCTTCATGAAACGCTCGGTACGCAGTTCACGCGTGACCGGGCCGAAGATGCGGGTGCCGATGGGCTCCAGCTTGTTGTTGAGCAACACGGCGGCATTGCCGTCGAATTTAACGAGCGAGCCATCGCCACGGCGGATGCCCTTGGCGGTACGGACGACCACAGCGCTATAGACCTCGCCTTTTTTGACGCGGCCGCGCGGCGCGGCTTCCTTGATGCTCACCTTGATGATGTCGCCCACACTGGCGTAGCGACGCTTGGAACCGCCGAGCACTTTGATGCACAAAACGGACTTCGCGCCAGTGTTGTCGGCGACTTCGAGCCGAGATTCAGTTTGGATCATTTCAATAATTCCCAACTTGTATCGGAGTGCCCACGCTTTTCGCGTCAACAAACCAATCAGTCTTGGGCCCGCTGTCCGCCCCCACAACCATTGCAGGGGTTTCCATTTGGGCAGAACATTCCAGCCACCTTGAAATGGCGGAAACCGTGTATTGTGCCACAGAAACATTCCTCCGGTCAAACCCTAGGCCAAAAATTGTGTTCGTCACCGGCATGACGGGCAACAAAACCTCTTTTTGTAATACTAATAAATTCATAAAGGGTCTGGCTGGTCCGTTTGGTACCGCCTTCGAGCTCGGCAAGCCCGCTTCAAGCCGCGTGTGGCGGCTAAGATGCCGGCCATGAACACGGATTTGGCATTCATCGGCGGGGGCAATATGGCCAGCGCCATCATTGGCGGCTTGTTGCGCCAGGGCATGGCGCCCGCACATATTTGTGTGGTGGAACCCCTGGCTGAGGCTCGCGCGCGACTGGAAAAACAGGGGGTGCGCACTTTGGCCGAAGCCGGCCCCGCGCTCGCCAATGTTGAGCGGGTGATCTGGGCCATCAAGCCCCAAATTTTTCCCGAAGTGGCGCGCGCCGCCCGGGCTCATGTGGGGGGTGCGTTGCACCTGAGCGTGGCTGCAGGTATTCGCAGCGACAGCTTGGCCCAGTGGCTGGGCAGTGAGCGCATCGTGCGGGCCATGCCCAACACGCCGGCACTGGTCGGCTTGGGCCAAACGGGGTTGTTTGCCCGTCCCGCAGTCCTTGCCGAGGAACGGGCTTGGGTGGAGGCGGTGATGGCCACGACGGGTGCTTACCTGTGGGTGGACCGCGAATCCCTGCTCGATGCTGTGACCGCCATTTCGGGCTCGGGCCCCGCCTATGTGTTTTATTTCATCGAGGCCTTGGTGGCTGCCGGTGAAAAGATGGGGCTCAGCGCGGCCCAGGCCCATCAACTTGCCGTGGGGACCTTTGTCGGCGCGGCCACGCTGGCGCAACAATCGGACGAGCCGCCCGCCGTGCTGCGTGAGCGGGTCACCTCCAAGGGCGGCACGACTTACGCCGCCCTCACCCAACTGGAGGCACAGGCCGTGGGGCAGGCCATCGCGCAAGCCGCTGAGGCGGCGCGCGCCCGCGCGCAAGAGTTGGGCGACGCGTTCGGGAACTGAGGCGCCAAACGCCCCACCAGCGCCTCAGGGCCAGGCGTAGCCCAGCGCCACCCCGGCAAAGACCGTGGCGCCCAACCAATGGTTGAGGCGAAACGCGCGAAAACAGCCCTCGCGGCTGCGATCACGAATCAAGAAAAAATGCCAAAGCGCTTGCGCGGTGGCGCCGGTGAGCGCCACGGGCCACGCCCAGCCCAAAAGTTCTTCGGCCAAGAGCGCCGCCCAGCCTTGCAAATAGACGATGTAAAACCCCATGATGGCCGCCACGTCCCAGCGGCCCAAGGTGATGGCGGAGGTTTTCATGCCGATGCGTAAATCGTCGTCGCGATCGACCATGGCGTATTCCGTGTCATAAGCCAGAACCCAAAAAAGGTTGAAGGCGAGCAAGCCCCAGGCCTGCAGGGGAACGGCGCCCCACGCGGCGGCCACATCCCAATCGTCCCAACCCGGGGTACCGCGTACGGCAGCAAAGGCCATGGGAATGCCAAAGCTAAAGGCCACCCCCAAGACGGCTTGGGGCATGGCCACCACACGCTTGGCATAGGGGTAGATGAGGGTCACCCCAATGGCGAGCACCGACCACAGCAGCGTGGCGGCGTTGAGTGTGAGAACCAAGCCCAGCGCCAGCAGGGCCAGGAAAGCCCCCACCAGCAAAGCCTCGCGCACCGACACCTGCCCCGAAGTGACCGGGCGGTTGGCCGTGCGTTTGACGTGGCGGTCAAACTCACGATCGGCCACATCGTTGATGCAACAGCCCGCGCTGCGCATGAGCACGGTGCCGAGTACAAAGACGGTGAGCAAATGCCAGCCCGGCCAGCCCTCAGCGGCCACCCACAGGGCGGAGAGGGAAGGCCACAACAGCAGGAGCCATCCCGCCGGGCGATCCCAGCGGATGAGGTCCAGATACAGACGCCCGCGCGTCAGGATTGCGTGTGGTTGCGGGGTCTCGGTCATGAGAGTCGGGTCACGCCTGGGAGCTCACAGGCGTAAATGGCGTTGCGCAAAGCGGCAATGGCCTCGTAGCGGGTGAAGCTGCGTCGCCATGCCAAGACCACGCGGCGCAGCGGCGGACGTCCCGCCGCGTCCACCACGGGCAGATAGCGGACGTACATGTCGGTGGTTTTTTTGTTGCGTCGCGCGCCAGCCGTGAGCGCCTCGGCCGGCACGCTCAAGCGCGGCACCAAGGTCACGCCCATTCCTGCGGCCACCATGTGTTTGATGGTTTCCAGAGAGGAGCCTTCAAAGCTGCGCCGAATGCCTTCGGTGTGGCTGGCAAAACGCGCGAACTCCGGGCAGGCTTCGAGCACATGGTCGCGGAAGCAGTGACCCGCGCCCAGCAGCAGCATGGTCTCGTCTCGCAGTGCCTCGGTGCTGATGGCGTCTTGGCGGGCGAGCGGGTGTGAGCTCGGCACGGCAGCCATGAAGGGTTCGTCGTAGAGCGGCGCCATGGCGAGGCCCGTATCGGCAAAGGGCTCGGCCATGATGGCGCAATCAATCTCGCCCGTGCGCAGCATCTCCAGCAGCTTGGCGGTGAAGTTCTCTTGCAACAAAAGCGGCATTTGGGGGGTGCGGTCGATGGCTTGGCGCACCAAGCTGGGCAACAAGTAGGGGCCGATGGTGTAGATCACCCCCAAGCGCAACGGGCCCGCCAAGGGGTCTTTGCCGCGCTTGGCGATTTCCTTGATGTTGGCCGCTTGCTCCAGCACGCTTTGCGCTTGACGCACGATCTCCTCGCCCAAGGGCGTGAGGCTGACTTCGTTGGCGCTGCGCTCAAAGAGCTTGACCTCGAGTTCGTCTTCGAGCTTTTTGATGGCCACCGACAGCGTGGGTTGCGAGACAAAGCAGGCTTCGGCCGCACGGCCAAAGTGCTTTTCGCGCGCCACGGCCACGATGTATTTGAGTTCTGTGAGCGTCATACCCGAGCTAAGCCTTGAGATAGTCGGATTTTCCACCCAACCAGCGTTCCATGTGGCGCTGGGCTTTTTCGGGGTCTTCCTGCCAGAGCCGGGGGGCGAGCTCGCGCGCCCAGGCCAGCAAGTCTTGGTCGTGCAACAAATCAGCAAACCGCAAGAGGGGCGCGCCGGACTGGCGCGCGCCCAGAAATTCCCCGGGGCCACGTATTTCCAGATCACGCCGTGCGATCTCAAACCCGTCTTGGGTCTCCTCCATGGCGCGTAAGCGCTCGCGCGCGGTTTCGGATAACCGGCCATGCTCGCCCAAGGCATACAAGAGCACGCACGCAGAGGCTGCGCTGCCGCGCCCCACTCGGCCTCTTAGCTGGTGCAGTTGGCTCAAACCAAAGCGCTCGGCGTGCTCAATGATCATGAGCGAGGCGTTGGGCACATCCACGCCCACCTCGATCACGGTGGTGCTCACGAGCACGCCGATGCGCCCGGCCACAAACTCGGCCATGACCGCTTTCTTTTCGGCGGTGGGCATGCGCGAATGCAACAAGCCCACGCTCACACCGGGCAAGGCGGCACAGAGTTGGGCGTGCGTCTCGGTGGCGTTGGTGAGATCCAAGGCCTCGCTTTCCTCAATGAGCGGACACACCCAATAGGCCTGGCGACCTTGGGCCACTTGCGCTTGCAAGCGGGTGATGAGCGCGTCGCGCCGCGTCTCGGGCAACACGCGGGTGGTGACCGGGGTGCGCCCGGGGGGCAGTTCATCGATGGTCGAGACATCGAGATCGGCGTACACGCTCATGGCCAAGGTGCGGGGAATGGGGGTGGCGCTCATCATCAGCAAATGGGGCTCGCTTTCGCCCGCCTCGGCGCCAATTTTGCGTCGCAAGGCCAAACGCTGGGCCACGCCAAAGCGGTGCTGCTCGTCAATGATGGCGAGCCCCAAACGCGCGAACTGCACGCCCTCTTGAATCACGGCATGGGTGCCCACGATCAGGGCGGCGTGCCCTTGGGCGATGCGCGCCTGCATCGCCTCGCGATCCTTTTTGCGTTGGCTACCCGTGAGCCATGCCACACTGCGTTCGCGCGAGGCGAGCAGGGGTTCGAGCCAATCGATGAGCTTGCGAAAGTGTTGTTCCGCCAAAATTTCGGTCGGGGCCATGAGCGCGCACTGCCAGCCCGATTCAATGGCGACGGCGGCGGCGAAGGCCGCCACCACGGTTTTGCCCGAGCCCACATCGCCTTGGAGCAAGCGGTGCATGGGTTGGGCGCGCGCCAAATCCTGGGCGATCTCTTGGGTCACCCGTTGTTGCGCGGCGGTCAACCCAAAGGGTAAAACGCCGAGCAATTGTTCGGGCAAGCCCCCAGCTCGGGCTTGCAGGATGGGCGCGCGCAAGGCCTCGCGTTCGCGCCGCGCCTGCCACTGGGAGAGCTGCTGCGCGAGCAACTCTTCCGCTTTCAAGCGCTGCCAGGCAGGGTGGCTGCGGTCTTCGAGCGTGGCCAGCGAGACCGCCGGCGCAGGGTGATGCAAAAAATGCAGGGCTTGGTCGAGCGGCCAGAGCCCGCGTGGCTGCAAATGCGGGGGCAAGGTTTCGTCAAAGGCCCCCCGCTTGAGCGCACGTGAGAGCCCCGAGACCACCGCCTTGCGCAAATAGGCCTGCGGCAAACCTGCGCTGGTGGGATAAACGGGCGTGAGGGCTTCCTGCAGTGCGCCTCCGGCGGGCTGATAGCTGGGGTGAACGATTTGGCGCCCCAAAAACCCACCCCGCACCTCCCCGCGCACGCGCACGCGCTGGCCCACCGCCAAGGCTTTTTGCTGGTTGGGGTAAAAATGGAAAAAGCGCAAGGTGCAGGTGGCCTCGCCATCGGCCACCTCCACCACCCATTGGCGACGTGGCCGGTAGCTGATGTCCGAGCGCACCACCGTGGCCTCAAATTGGGCCACTTCACCGTCGCGCACTTGGGCGAGGGGAACCAGTTGGGTTTCGTCCTCATAGCGCAGGGGTAGGTGTAATGCCAAATCGACATCGCGCACCAAGCCGAGTTTGCGCAAGGCTTTTTGGGGTGCCGACAGCTTGGTGTTGGACGCAGCAGGAGCGGGGGACTCGGCGGTAGCCATAGGCGAATTGTGCCGCCGAAGCGCCCCACCGCCCGCAAGTGCGCTGCATGGCCCTAGAAAGCCCGGCGCCTGGGGCACCGCCACCCTTACCGGGTGTCGCGCGACATCTCCTGCATGGTCTCGAACAAACCGAGTACCGTCACGCCCAACGATTCGGCGATCACCCCGATCGCGACGAGCGAGGGATTGGCCTGACCACGCTCCAGTCGGCTGATGTAGGACTGGTAATACTTGCAGCGCAGGCTGAGCTCAGCCTGCGTCATGCCTTGCGCCTCGCGCAAGTGGCGTACGCTTTTGCCAAAGGATTTTTTGAGTCGTAGGGTCACCCGAGCAACTGTGCTACGGATTTTCCACCGTCGTTAATGCACTAATTCACATTTAAAAAGAGTGACGCGTCGCTTTCGGAAAGGCTTTAGCCAAACTTACCCCCCCTTTTTTCAGAGGCAGCTCCGATTTTCCGGATATCAAATCAATATATTCCTTCTTCACATATATCCGCGTAAAGCATACATGGGAAATTTTTGTCCAATGATGCCGTTTCGCTACAATTTGGTTTTCTTGGAACGGGTTTGTCCAGCCCTCAAGCGATGCCACACTACACTTTGCGCGATTTCGACTTCGCGCTCCCCCCCGACCGAATTGCCCAATACCCCACGCCCGAGCGCAGCGCTTCGCGTTTGCTCGATGGTCGCGGTCCGACACCGGTGGACCGCATTTTTCGTGAACTCCCCGACTTACTCGACCCGCGCGACTTGCTCGTTTTCAACGACACCGCCGTGATGCGCGCCCGCCTCTTTGGCGAAAAAGCCAGCGGGGGCAAAGTCGAGTTGCTCATTGAGCGCGTGCTCCCCCCGCTGCCGGGTGAACCCGAGCACCAGGTGGTGGCCCACATGAAGGTGAGCAAAAAGCCCGCGCCCGGCGCGGTGTTGCAGATGGTGGGGGGCTTTCGCGCCACCCTGCTTGGGCGCTGGCCCAATGCCCAAGGGGCGCTGTTTCGCTTCGCCTTGAGTGGCCCACCCCACGAGTTGATGGCCGCTCACGGCCATGTGCCCTTGCCCCCCTACATCACGCACGCCGATCGCCCGGAGGATGCCGAGCGCTATCAAACCGTCTTTGCGCGCCATCCCGGCGCCGTGGCCGCGCCCACCGCCGCCTTGCACTTTGACGAGGGGGTGCTCGCCGCCTTGGATGCGCGCGGCATTGCGCGCACGAGCGTGACCTTGCATGTGGGTGCCGGCACCTTTCAGCCGGTCAAGCACGAAGATTTATCGGCCCACATCATGCACCAGGAGTGGTACCAAGTGCCGCCGCAAACGCAGGACGCCATTGCCGCCTGTCGTGCCCGCGGGGGGCGGGTGGTGGCGGTGGGCACCACCACCGTGCGCACATTGGAGTCCTGGGCCCGCAGCGGCCAAGCCAGTGGCGATACGGATATATTCATCACGCCGGGGTTTCGCTTTCAAGTGATCGACGCGTTGATCACCAACTTTCACTTGCCCAAGAGCACCTTGATGATGCTCGTGAGCGCCTTGTGTGGCCGCGACGCCATCATGGCGCTCTACCAACACGCGATCGACCACCACTACCGATTCTTCAGCTACGGCGACGCCATGTTGCTGCAAAGGAACGACGATGCTGCAATTTGAACTGCTCGCTACCGACCCTCAAAGCCACGCCCGACGCGGGCGCTTGACGCTCAACCATGGCGTGATCCAAACCCCCATCTTCATGCCCGTGGGCACCTACGGTACGGTCAAAGGCGTGATGCCGCGCAGCTTGGAGGAGATGGGGGCTCAAATCATTCTGGGCAACACCTTTCATCTGTGGATGCGCCCTGGGCTTGACGTGATGCGCCAATTCGGCGGCTTGCACGCCTTTGAGCGTTGGTCACGGCCCATCCTCACCGACAGCGGCGGGTTTCAGGTCTGGTCGCTGGGCGATATGCGCAAGATCACCGAAGAGGGCGTGCACTTTGCCTCGCCCGTCAACGGCGACAAACTGTTCATGTCGCCCGAAGTGAGCATCGAAATCCAAACCGTGCTCAACAGCGACATTGTTATGCAGCTCGACGAATGCACGCCCTACGAAACCAAGGGCCAGCGCACGACCGAAGCGCAGGCGCGCGCCAGCATGGAGATGAGCCGACGTTGGGCCGTGCGCTCGCGTGACGCCTTCGAACGCCTCGCCAACCCCAATGCCTTGTTTGGCATCGTACAAGGCGGGATGTTCGAGCACTTGCGCCAAGAATCGCTCGAGGCTTTGGTGGAAATGAATTTCCCCGGCTATGCCGTGGGTGGCGTGAGCGTGGGCGAGCCCAAGGAGGAGATGCTGCGCATCATGGCGCACACCCCACACCGTTTGCCCGCCGAGAAACCGCGCTACCTCATGGGTGTGGGTACACCGGAGGATTTGGTGCAAGGCGTAGCCGAAGGCGTCGACATGTTTGACTGCGTCATGCCCACGCGCAATGCGCGCAATGGCACCATCTTCACGCGCTATGGGGATTTGAAAATCCGCAACGCCCGTCACAAAGCCGACCCCGGACCGCTCGACCCCACCTGCAC
>VEQC01000264.1 GCA_018883455.1 Limnohabitans sp.
ATTGCTGGCACCGCGCGCGGCAGTACACCCTTGACCGCGTGCAGTTTGGTCGCCCTCTCGCGGCCAACCAACTTATCCAGAAAAAACTCGCCGACATGCAAACCGAAATCACCCTCGGTCTGCAAGGCTGCCTGCGCTTGGGCCGCATGAAAGATGAAGGCACTGCGGCGGTGGAGATCACCTCCATCATGAAGCGCAACAGCTGTGGCAAGGCGCTTGACATCGCCCGCATGGCGCGTGACATGATGGGTGGCAACGGCATTAGTGATGAATACGGCGTGGCCCGTCACCTCGTCAACCTGGAAGTGGTCAATACTTACGAGGGCACGCACGACATCCATGCCCTCATTTTGGGCCGTGCGCAAACCGGGCTCGCCGCATTTGCCAACTGATTGGGCGGCGCGGGCGCTTGGGCACCCAAGCGCCTCAAGCCGTCACGGCGGTGTCAAACGAGGCCATGGCCTGGGCGATCACGGTTGACCAAGACCCGTCCGCACCCACTCGGTAGAGGGTGGCGCTGGGGTACCAAGGGCTGTCCTCACGCGCTAACAACCAACGCCAATCGGGGTAGCGCGGCACCAACACCTTGAGCGGTTGGCCCAAAGCGCCGGCCAAATGCGCCACGCTGGTGTCCACGGAAATCACCCCGTCGAGCTCCGCGCACAGCGCGGCGGTGTCTTCAAAGCTCTGGAGCTCGGCCCCCAAAGGCCGTATGGGGCTTTGCGCGAGCGCGGGCTGATCGCGCTCACGTACCACGGGTTGCAAGCTGATCCACTCGATGTCTGGCCGCAAATGGGGCAACCAATCGGCAAGGGGAATGCTGCGCTTGGCATCGTTACCGTGCTTGGGGTCGCCGCTCCACCCCAAGCCCCAGCGGGGACGGGAGCGCGGTCCAAGGCGCGCGCGCCAAGCTGCGCGCTTTTCCGCGTTGGCCCAAAGATAGGGCACCTGTGCGGGAATGGTCGCCAGGGTGGTTCCAAACAACCGTGGCAGGGACATGATGTGGCAAGCCAAATCAAAATGGGGAATGGTTTCACCCCATTGCAGGACTTTTGGATTGCCGGGCAGCGTCCGCAACAAAGCTTCCAAACCCGTTTGCACCCCCATCAATACTTTCGCGCCTGCTGCTTGCAACATGGGCACGTAGCGGCAGAACTGCAAGGTATCGCCCAAACCTTGCTCACAGAGCAAAAACACGGTTTTGTCAACCAAGGAGGATTTACCGTTCCACTCGGGCCGGTTGGTTTCAATCTTGGACATTTTGAGATCGGCGCGCCAGCGCCACTCGTAATCGGCCCAGCCCTCTTCATAGCGCCCGAGCATCAAGGCCAAGAACGCCCGGTTCCATCGCGCATTGGCAAGGTCAGGTTGCAGGGCAAGGGTTCGATCGAGCGCGGCCAGGGCCTCTTGAAAGTGGAACTGATCCCCCAAGGCCAAGGCGTACCGATATTGCCCGTCGACATTGAGCGGCTCCAACGCGACGGCATTGCCCATGCTCGCAAGCCCCTTGCTCACATCGCCCATTGCGATTTCAATTCCGCCGCAGTGTACCCACGCCTGAGGATGATGGGGATTTAAGGCCAGACTTCGCCGCACATGGGTGTACGCCTGCGGCCACAGCTTTTGTGCCAGGTAAGCTAGGGCGAGGTGAAAATGCAAAGCGTCATCGGCCTCATACACCGCGAGCGCTTGTTGCAACCACGGTAGAGCCTTTTCGGCCTCGTAGCGCTGCAAGCCAATGGCGCCCATCATGTGCAAGGCATCAAAGTGGCGGGGGGATTGCGCCAATATCGCCAGGTATAAAGCCTCAGCGTTCGCCAAATCGCCTGCTTGTTGCAGGGCGATGGCCTGATTCATTTGCAATCGTATCGAATCCGGGCCGCTCATCAGGGCGCAAGCTTTTGCAAGATGAACTCAATACCGCATTCACCCACAGGGGTGGCGGTTTGATCCACCCGCGCTTGGGGGGTTAACTCATGAATGCGATGGCGGAAGGTGGCATCGAGTCGCTCTAACTTGAGCACTTGCGCTTGTTCGCGCAGGCTACCCAACAGGTCCAGCAGACTCACGCTCACCGGCGACCAGCTCCATTTTTTGGCCATCGTGAAGGTCCATTTGTGGTCGCTGTTGAAGGTGGATGGGAAGACGCCTTGCTCGTACAAATCTTCATCGGGAACGATGCAGACCAGGTGCCCACCGGGCTTGAGAGTGCGTAGCCAATGGTGCAACGCCAAGACCGGGTCAACCAGATGCTCCAAGCAATGCGCCGAATGCACGAAGTCAAATGTCGCATTAGGCACGCTCGCCAAGTACTGCGCGTCACCATCGGGCATGTCCCAGGACCGGCAAGATCGCATCAGGGGGAAAAACTCGCCATAGAGCGCTAGGGAGTCGTGCCCTGCGCCGATATCGATGCCATCGCCCACCAAATAGCGCGTGGCGTAGCGCGAATCGCGCAGTTTGGCAAAAATGGATTTACTTGTCTCATGCATGGGGATGCCCTCAAAAGCCATTAAATGCGGCAAAAGAGCTTAAGCCATAATCATAATACCAAATCGAAAGAATTAAAACAGATAACGGTTGAAACCATCGGAAAAGGAGGCCTGTGCGATTTTGCTCAGCCCCCAAGAAGAGGGCTGGGTGGCGCAGGGCCGTCGTGCCATTACCGCCGGTTCACCAACACGATGCCCAGGCTCACCCCAGCGAGTGCCAGCCACAGGCTCGCGCTAACGGCCTCGCCCAGCCAGCCCATGCCAAAGAGGAGGGCAAACACGGGTGTGAGGAACACAAACACACTCAAGCGCGTCGCGGGGTAGCGCCCGAGCATCCACATCCAGACC
>VEQC01000062.1 GCA_018883455.1 Limnohabitans sp.
CAACTGGCTGGGCGACATGCTCATGGGCCCGCTGCGCGTGAGCAGGTATTGCAAGCCGATGCGCGCCTTGCCCCACCAGCTGCTGGCCAACACGTTAAGCGTCTCGGCCCCTTGGATTTTGTAGACCGAGCGAATTTGCAAATGGTCTTGCAGGTTCTCGCCCACACCGGGCAGCTCGTGTTGCACCGCCACGCCCGCGGCCTGCAGCACCGCGGCCGGGCCAATGCCGGAGAGCTGCAAGATCTGCACCGAACCGATGCTGCCGGCACTCAGCACCACCTCGCGCGAGGCCGTGACGGTCACGGTCTCCGCGCCACGCCGCACCTCGGCGCCGGTGCAGCGCAGTGCGCCGTCGGCACCACGCTCCAGCAACAGCCGCTGCACCTGCGACTCGGTCCACACCGTCAGGTTGGGTCGGTGCTGCACCGGGCGCAAAAAGGCTTTGCTCGCGTTCCAGCGCCAGCCGGCTTTTTGGTTCACCTCGAAGTAACCCACGCCCTCGTTGTCGCCGCGGTTGAAGTCGTCGGTGGCGGGCAGGCCCGCTTGTTGCGCGGCTTGGGCAAAGGCGTCAAGGATGTCCCAGCGCAAGCGCTGCTTTTCCACTCGCCACTCCCCACCGGCACCGTGAAAAGCATTGGCGCCTTGATGGTGATCTTCATGGCGCACGAAGTAGGGCAGGCTTTGCTCCCAACTCCAGCGCGCGTCACCCGTGAGTTGAGCCCATTGATCGTAGTCACGCGCCTGCCCCCGCATGTAAATCATGCCATTGATGCTGGAGCAGCCGCCCAGCACTTTGCCGCGGGGGTAACGCAACGAGCGGCCATTGAGGCCGGCGTCGGGAGCCGTTTGGTAGAGCCAATCCGTGCGCGGGTTACCAATGCAATAAAGGTAGCCCACCGGAATATGGACCCAGTGGTAGTCGTCGCGCCGACCGGCCTCTAGCAGCAGCACGCGCTTGCTGGGGTCCGCGCTGAGTCGGTTGGCCAGCAGGCAGCCAGCCGTGCCCGCCCCGACCACGATGTAGTCAAACTCAAGATCGCTGTTGGAGGTCATGGCGGGCAGTTTAAACGCGGGGGTGGGGAGGGATTATTTGGATGTCGGCATGACGAATTCGGCGCCTTTACCAATGCTCTCAGGCCAGCGTTGCATGACGCTCTTTTGCTTGGTGTTAAAGCGCACCCCTTCTTCGCCATAGGCGTGCATGTCGCCAAAGAGGGAGCGCTTCCAGCCGCCAAAACCATGCCAAGCCATGGGCACGGGAATGGGCACGTTGATGCCCACCATGCCCACTTGGATGCGGCGGGAGAACTCGCGCGCCACATTGCCGTCGCGGGTGAAGCAAGAGACACCGTTGCCAAACTCATGGGCATTGATGAGGTTCACGGCGCTGCCGAAATCGGGCACGCGCACGCAAGAGAGCACGGGGCCGAAAATTTCTTCCCGATAGATTTTCATCTCGGGTTGGACATGGTCAAAGAGCGTGCCGCCCAACCAAAAGCCGCCTTGACAGCCTTGTCCGGCTTGGGCGCCGTCAAATTGGCGGCCATCCACGAGCAGCTTAGCCCCTTCGGCCACGCCGGAGTCGATGTAGCCGCGAATGCGCTGGCGAGCGGCCTCGGTCACGATGGGACCCATTTCGGCGGCGAGGTTCATGCCGTCGAGCACTTTGAGGGCGCGTGTGCGCTCCATCAGTTTGGGCATGATTTTGTCGCCCACATCCCCCACGAGCACCGCCACAGAGATGGCCATGCAGCGCTCGCCCGCCGAGCCGTAGGCGCTGCCAATGAGGGCGTCAACGGCTTGGTCAAGATCGGCGTCGGGCATGACCACCATGTGGTTCTTGGCCCCGCCCAGGGCTTGCACGCGCTTGCCGTGGTGTGCGCCTCTTTCGTAGAGGTAATTGGCGATGGGCGTGGAGCCGACAAAGCTCAGCGCTTTCACGTCAGGGTGCTCGATGAGCGCGTCAACGGCTTCCTTGTCGCCTTGCACCACGTTGAAGACGCCATCGGGCAGACCGGCTTTTTGCAGCAACTCGGCCATGAACAGCGAGGGCGAGGGATCGAGGGGGCTTGGCTTGAGCACGAAGGTGTTGCCACAGGCCAGCGCGACGGGGAACATCCACATGGGCACCATGACGGGGAAGTTGAATGGGGTGATGCCCGCAACCACGCCCAAGGGCTGGCGAAAGGTCCAGTTGTCAATGCCGGTGGAGACTTGATCGGTGAAGTCGCCCTTGAGCAATTGGGGAATGCCGGTGGCGAATTCGACAATTTCGATACCCCGCGTGACTTCGCCTTGGGCGTCGGTGAACACCTTGCCATGTTCGGCGGTGATCATGCGGGCGAGATCGTCGCGGTGTTGGTTGAGCAAGTCCAGAAATTTGAAAAGGATGCGCGCGCGGCGCAGCGGGGGCAGTTCGCTCCAGGCGGGAAATGCCGCTTGCGCGGCGGCGACAGCCTGCGCCACATCGTTCGCGTGGGCCAGATGGACTTTGCCCGTCACGGCGCCGCTGGCGGGGTTGGTCACGTCTTGGGTGCGCGTGCCTTTTCCGGGCGTCGTGGCACCCTGGATGAAATGGCCGATAGAAGCAGTCATGGGGTCAATCCTTTAATGTTGAAAATCAGGGGGCGGCAGGGGTGCGACGACGGAACATCGCCCAGCCCTCCATGTGGAGAACTTGCGCTTGGTCTTGGTTGAACATCATCCAGCGCGTGCGCACCAGCCCAACGTCGGGGCGAGAATTCATGGGGCGTTTGGCCAAGATCGCGTGGCGCAGGGAGAGGGTGTCGCCGGGGAAGACGGGTTTGAGCCAGCGCACATCCTCTAAGCCGGGCGAGCCCAGACTCGCGGCTTCGTGCAAAAAATTCGTCACCATCAGCCGCATGGCCAGACCACAGGTGTGCCAACCACTGGCGCACAAGCCACCGAAGACGGATTCCTTGGCGGCTTGTTCGTCGAGGTGAAAGGGCTGAGGGTCGAATTGGCGGGCGAAGTCCATGATCTCTTCACGCGTGATGGTGTGGGAGCCGAGCTCGCGCACGGAGTCGATCTCGAGGTCTTCCCAGTAGTAGCGCAGCTCGGCCATCATCGACCTCCCGAGACGTCGAGCAGGGACATGGTGGTGTAACTGGCGGCATCGCTCAGGAGCCAAACCACAGCCTGGGCCACCTCTTCGGGGGCACCGCCACGCCCCATCGGCACCTGGTGGGCGAGGTCGCGCACGCGGTCGGGCAGGCCGCCGGAGGCATGAATATCTGTGTCGATGAGGCCGGGCCGCACGGCGTTGACCCGAATGCCTTCGGCCGCCACTTCTTTGGCCAATCCCAGCGTGAACACGTCAATCGCCCCCTTGGCGGCGGCGTAGTCGAGGTAGTGCCCGGGCGAGCCCAGCCGGGCCGCTGCGCTCGAGAGGTTGACAATGCTGCCGCCACGTCCGCCTCGGCGGGTACTCATACGGCGGATGGCCTCGCGCGCGCAGGCAAAGCTGCCGAGCACGTTGATGTCAAACATGCGCTTCCAGCGCGCCCAGCTCATGTCCGCCAACTGGGCGGGCGCGTCTACCACGCCGGCGTTGTTGACCAAGCCTTGCAGCGGTCCGAGCTGTTGGTCGAGGGTCTCGAATAGACGCATCACCTGGGCCTCATCGGCCACATCGGCCTGAATGGCCAAGGCTTCGCCCCCCCGCGCTTGAATGCGGGCCACCACGGCCTGGGCAGCCTCTGCGTCGCGTGTGTAATTGACCGCGACAGCCCAGCCGTTTTGGGCCGCGAGCTCACAAACCGCCGCCCCAATGCCACGGCTGCCGCCCGTGACCAGCAAGACTTTGCGCATGTTTTCTTCCTAGAGCCGGTATTCCCGACTGAAAAACCAATGATTTCACACCAAACCCCCATTGTGCTTCGTCGCGGCAGAGACAATCCGAGCACGCCGGCGGGTCTTTGACCCCGCGTCAGACATCAACACAGGAGTAACACGCAATGGGACAAATGATCGAGCTAATCGCCGCGGATGGCACCCGCATTCCCGCCTACGAAGCCCGACCGAGTGGTCAGCCCAAGGGCGCCATGGTGGTGGTGCAGGAGATTTTTGGCGTCAATGCCCATATTCGGGAAGTGGCCGATGGCTACGCCGCAGCCGGTTATTGGAGCGTGGCACCGGCCATGTTCCACCGGGCCAAACCGGGCGTGGAGCTGGGCTATACCGAGTCTGACATGGCGGCCGGCATGGCCCTCAAGGCTGTGATTGAGGCGTTGCCGGCGCCGGGTAGCTTGCAGGACCTCCAAGCCGCGGTGCACCACGCCGCCCGGGCCAGTGGCGCCAAGGTGGGCATGGTGGGCTACTGCTGGGGCGGCTTGCTCACCTGGCGCAGCGCCTGTTTGCTCGAAGGCCTGCAGGCGGCGGTGCCGTACTACGGGGGCGGTACCACCACCCCTGAGGAGATCGCGCGTCACCCCAAAGTGCCCGTGCTCGCACATTACGCCGACGAAGACAAATGGATTCCGCTCGAGAGTGTGGCCGCCTTTCAGGCCGCACACCCGGAGGTCACGGTGCATCGCTATGCCGCCCACCATGGCTTTAACTGTGACCACCGGGGCGCTTGGCACGCGCCCTCGGCCGAGTTGGCGCGTGAGCGTACCCTCGCCTTCCTGGCCGAGCACCTCGCCTGAGCCACTAGCCGGGAAATAAGCCCCCCGGGGCTTATTTCAGCCAGCCGCGGCGGCGGAAATACCACATAGGCACGAGGGCGCTCGCGAGCATGAGCCCCAGTGCATACGGGTAGCCCCAGTTCTGGCGCAGCTCCGGCATGAAATCGAAGTTCATGCCATAGATGCTGGCGATCAAGGTGGGGGGGAGCAACGCCACGCTGGCCACCGAGAAAATCTTGATGATCTTGTTCTGATTGATGTTGATGAAACCGACCGTGGCATCCATCAGGAAGTTGATCTTGTCAAAGAGAAAGGCCGTGTGATTGTCGAGCGACTCAATGTCGCGCAAAATTTGCCGGGCTTCCTCAAACTGATCCGCGTTGAGCATGCGCGCACGCATCATGAAGCTCAGCGCGCGTCGGGTATCCATCACGTTGCGGCGGATGCGCCCGTTCAAGTCTTCCTGCCGGGCAATGGCGCCGAGCACTTCACTCGCGAGCTCATCGGTCACGTTCTCAGACAGCACCAGCTTGCCCGCCCGCTCGAGTTGGTCGTAGATTTCTTCCAGGGTATCGGCCGAGTATTCGGCATCCGCGTCAAAGAGTTTGAGCATGACGTCGCGGGCATCCTCGATCAAGCCTGGCGCGCGGCGCGCGCGCAAGCGCAGCAGACGAAAGACGGGCAAATCTTCGTCGTGAATGGTAAAGAGCACATTGTTGCTGCGCAGCGCGGCGTTTTCCTTGTTCAGGATAAAGGCCACCCGCACGGTGCGCGGTGCATCCTCGTCGGCAATGAGAAAGTCCGAGCGGATGTGGGTTTCGCCGTTGTCTTCTTGATAAAAGCGAGCCGATTCCTCGATGTCCTCGTCCATCGCGTCTTCAGGGATCTGCAGACCGTAGTACTGCTTGATCCAGCGTTTTTCTTCTAGCGAAGGCGATTCGAGGTCCACCCAAATCGGGTTGAAGCGGGAGAGTTCCTCCAGCGACTCGATTTCTTCTTGGTACAACCGGCCATTGACCAGTGAAAAAATGTTCAGCATGGCATTACGGGCGCGGTGAAGCGCCGGAAAACGAAAGGGTTAATGGTGGGCTTTCGAATCCGGCGGCGCGCAGGCCATGTCCTGGAATCCGAAAGCTACCGACTCGGGTAGGTTTCCAAGGAGAACACTCCAAAATGACGATGACGTGAATTATCGCACCACAGGGTAAGTCCGGAGCACGAACGGCTGTAATTTTTTCCCCTGACCGCCTTGGGGTTGTTGCTTTTTGGGTCGACTCGGCGCATAGTGGACTCGTCGGTACAGACGGTAAAACAGGAGGATTCATGAATTTGACCATCAGCGGGCATCACCTTGAAGTCACCCCCGCCCTGCGCAGTTACGTCACCCAAAAGCTTGACCGCATCACCCGACATTTCGACCAAGTGGTCGATGTCAAGGTGCTGTTGAGCATTGAAAACCAAAAGGAGAAGGAAGGCCGACAGAAGGCCGAGTGCACGATCCACGTCAAAGGCAACGACATGTTCGCCGAGAGCGCCCACCAAGATTTATATGCCGCGGTGGACGATTTGGTGGACAAACTCGACCGCCAAGTGGTGCGCCACAAGGACAAATTACAGGATCACCACCACGCGAGTGCCAAACGCATTCTCAGCTGAGGCTGACGCCGGTCCCAAAACCGCCTGCGGGCGGTTTTTTTGCGTCCCGTGCGCTCGGGTGCATAATTCGCAGGTTCAATCCCATGACCATGAACCGTCTCGCCGCCATACTCCCCGCTGATCAAGTCCTCGTGCATGTGGATGTCACGAGCAAGAAACGTGCTTTTGAAGAAGCCGGCCTCCTGTTTGAGGAGCGTCACGGCTTGAGCCGAGCTTTGGTGGCCGATAGCCTGTTTGCGCGCGAGCGCTTGGGCTCAACGGGCCTGGGCCACGGGGTAGCCATCCCCCATGGCCGCATCAAAGGGCTCAAGGCGCCCATGGCCGCCGTGTTTCAGCTTGCACAGCCCATCGGTTTTGACGCGCCCGACGAGCAGCCCGTGAACTTGCTCATCTTCTTGCTCGTGCCCGAGGCCTCGACCCAAAAGCATTTAGAAATCCTCTCGGAAATCGCCGAGTTGCTCAGCGACGCCGCCATGCGCGAACGCATCAAGGCCAGCGCCGATGCCGTCCATTTGCATCGCCTCATTGCCGACTGGCATTCGGCACGCCAAGCGTGAAACCGACCGTCATCAGCGCCGATGTGCTGTTCGAGGCGTTTCGGGAACGCTTGCGCTGGGAGTGGGTGGCTGCTTTGGGCGCTTCCGAGCGGCGCTTTGACGAGGTGGCGGTTCGGGCCGCGCGCTCCGGCGCGGACCTGGTGGGCTACCTGAATTACATCCACCCCTATCGGGTGCAAATCCTGGGTGAGCGTGAGGTGCGCTATGTGTGCGCCGATGGCAATGCACAGGACTGCGTGCGACGGATCTCCCGCATCATCACCCTCGAGCCGCCGGTGGTGATCATGGCCGATGGACAGGCCGCGCCGCCTGAGCTCATTTCCCTGTGTGAGCGCAGCGGTATCCCGATGTTTGCCACACGCGAGTCGGCCGCATTTGTGATCGACTTGCTGCGGGCATACCTCTCCAAGCACTTTGCGGACCGCACCACCATGCATGGCGTGTTCATGGACATTCTGGGGCTGGGGGTGATGATCACCGGCGAGTCCGGTTTGGGCAAAAGTGAACTGGGCTTGGAATTGATTTCGCGCGGCAACGGATTGGTGGCCGATGACGCGGTGGACCTCTACCGCATCAACCAAACCACCATTGAGGGCCGCTGCCCGGAGTTGTTGCAAAATTTATTGGAAGTGCGCGGCATTGGCCTGCTCGACATTCGCGCCATTTTTGGCGAGACGGCGGTACGCCGCAAAATGCGCCTCAAGCTCATCGTGCACTTGGTGCGCCGGGAAACCTTGGAGCGTGACTACGATCGCCTACCGCACGAGCCCCTGATGCAGGATGTGCTCGGGGTGCCGGTACGCAAAGCCGTTATCCAGGTGGTGGCGGGGCGTAATATTGCGGTGTTGGTTGAGGCGGCCGTGCGCAACACCATCCTGCAGCTGCGTGGGGTCGATACCTATCAAGAATTCTTGGAGCGCCATCACAAGGCGATGCAGCAATCATGAGACGACTCTCCCTCTCTCGCAGCTTGTGCGCGATCAGCGCTGCTCTGTGCCTCGGTGGGATGACCGGCTGCAGCACGGTCAAGCCCTACAAGCCCGAGGTCGTGCAGGGCAATTTCATTTCGCGTGAGCAGGTGCAAGCGCTGCGCGCGGGCATGCCGCGTGCAGTGGTGCGCGAAATTTTGGGCACGCCGCTCGTGGCCAGTGTGTTTCACGCGGACCGCTGGGACTATGCGTTTAGCATTCGTCGCCAAGGCGCGGAGCCGCAACTGCGACGGTTGAGCGTGTTTTTCCAGGGCGATCGTCTGCTGCGCATTGAGGGCGATGAATTGCCCACGGAGGCGGAGTTCGCGGCCCAATTAGAGGGCCGTAAAGCCACACCCAAGGTGCCCCTGCTCAAACTTCCCGCAGACTCAACCCCTGCCAAAACCAATGCCACCGCAAGTGCGACGAGCAATCCGGTGAGCGCCTCTGCGCCCAAGGCTTATCCCCCCTTGGAGCGTGATTGATTCGTCGAAAGTTCTGACATGTCTGCTGCTGTTCCTCCCCTCAAGATCGCGATTGCCGGTGCCAGTGGGCGCATGGGGCGCATCCTCATCGAGAGCGTGCGTCAAGCGCCTGACTGCGTGCTCGCCGGCGCCTTAGATGTACCGGCCAGTCCGGCCATTGGCAACGACGCCACAGGGTTTCTAGGGCAAGCCAGCGGCGTGAACATTGAGGCTGACGTGCGCCGGGGTTTGCAAGGCGCGCAAGTGCTCATCGATTTCACCCGCCCAGAGGGCACCTTGCACCATTTGGCCGTCTGCCAAGAGCTGGGCGTGAAGATGGTCATTGGCACGACGGGTTTTAGCGACGCAGAAAAAGCCCAGATCGCGGCTGCGGCCCAGCGCATTGGCATTGTCATGGCTCCCAATATGAGTGTGGGGGTGAATGTGACCCTCAAGCTCATTGAAATGGCGGCGCGCGCCATGCCCGAGGGCTACGACATCGAAATCATTGAAGCTCACCACCGCCACAAAGTGGATGCGCCCTCGGGTACCGCCCTCAAGATGGGCGAAGTCATTGCCGACGCCCTGGGCCGGGATCTCAAGACCTGCGCGGTTTATGAGCGCTATGGCCATACGGGCGAGCGCAAACCCGACAGCATCGGCTTTGCCACGGTGCGGGGGGGCGATATCGTGGGCGACCACACGGTGCTTTTTGCGGGCACGGGCGAACGCATCGAGATCACCCATAAGTCTTCCAGCCGTGCCACTTATGCCCAGGGCAGTTTGCACGCCGCTCGTTTTCTTGCTGGTCAGGCGCAGGGTCTGTTTGACATGTTTGACGTGCTCAAACTGCGATGAGCGAATCGCTTGTGGACGCGACGAGCGGTCTGGGGTGGGCCGTGGCAACCCTGCTGTTGCTCATGTCCGTGGCCAGTTGGTCGATGGCGCTTTGGAAAACCTGGATTCTCTGGCGCGCCACACAAGATATGCCGCGCGCGCGGCAGGCGTTTTGGCAGGCCCCGGGCCTGAGCGAGGGCGTGAAGGCTCTGCGCCAGCGTGAGCGTTATCCGCTCTTGGGGCCGATGGCGCAGGCGGTGGCCACGCAAGCTGCGGCCACCGGTTGGGGAGGAGATCCTGCGGCTCAGCGCACGCGGGTGTTGCGCGAGGCTTTGCAGGCCGGTCAGCGCCGTCTACAGTCCAGTCAGGTATGGCTCGCCACGATTGGCGCCACGGCACCCTTTGTGGGCCTTCTGGGAACCGTTTGGGGCATTTACGAAGCGCTCACGGGTATCGCCAATGCGAGCCAGTTGAGCATCGATCGCGTGGCGGGGCCCGTGGGCGAGGCTTTGGTGATGACCGCTGCGGGCCTGGCGGTGGCGTTGCCCGCGGTGGTCGCGTACAACGTGCTCGGACGCGTGATCCAGCGCTTAAGCCAAGACCTTGAGGGCTTCGCGCACGACTTGCAGGGGCTCTGAGGTGGGGTTCGGACGCCTCTCCTCGAGCGCGGACGCGGAGCCGATGCACGACATCAATGTCACCCCGCTGGTGGATGTGATGTTGGTGTTGCTGGTGATTTTCATCATCACCGCGCCGCTCATGGCCAGCGCCTTGAAACTGGACCTGCCCCAGGCGCGGGGCGCGCCGGTGGGCACGCCCCAGCAGGCCATTCGTCTCGCCGTCGATGCCCAGGGGCGCTTGTATTTGGACGACCAAGCCATGGAGCCCGAGGCCTTGGCCAGCGCCTTGCACGCCCGCGCAACGGCAGCGGGACGCACCGAGTTGCCCGAGGTTCATTTGCGGGCCGACCAGCGCGTGCCCTACGGACGGGTGGCCGAGGTGATGGCCTTGGCACAACAAGCAGGCTTGATGCGCATCGCTTTCATGACCGACGCGACCCCACCCGCCGCCCGAGCCGCCTCCACCCCCTAAAATCGTCCTTTTGGGTGCGCTTTGGCCACCCTTCCCGAGTGAGGTGCGCCCAGGTGCGCAGGATGACGCTTTTATGCAAGAAAAATATACCCCCCGTGAAGTTGAACAAGCCGTGCAGGCCGAGTGGGCGCGTCCGCGCGCCGATGGGCATGACGCTTACCGGGTGAACGAGGACGCCAACAAGCCCAAGTTTTACGCGTGCTCCATGCTGCCTTATCCGAGCGGCAAACTGCACATGGGCCATGTGCGCAACTACACCATCAATGACATGCTCACGCGCCAGTTGCGCATGCGGGGCTACAACGTGCTCATGCCCATGGGCTGGGATGCGTTTGGTTTGCCGGCGGAGAACGCGGCCATTAAAAACCAGGTTCCCCCTGCGCGCTGGACTTACGAAAACATTGCCTACATGAAGCAGCAGATGCAGGCCATGGGCTTGGCCATTGATTGGTCGCGCGAGGTGGCGACATGCGCCCCCGACTACTACAAATGGAACCAGTGGCTGTTTCTCAAGATGCTGGAAAAGGGCATTGCTTACCGTAAGACCCAAGTGGTGAACTGGGACCCCGTGGATCAAACGGTGCTGGCCAACGAGCAAGTGATCGACGGGCGGGGTTGCGTACCGGCGCCTTGGTGGAAAAGCGCGAGATTCCGGGCTACTACCTCGACATCACGCGCTATGCCCAAGAACTACTCGACCACGTGCAAATGGGCAACCCGAAGGCGACCCTCCACGGCTGGCCCGAGAAGGTGCGCTTGATGCAGGAAAACTGGATTGGCAAGAGCGAGGGCGTGCGCTTTGCCTTCCCGCACGAGATTCGCGCTGCGGACGGCGAGCTGATTCAGGATGGCCGTCTGTATGTGTTCACCACCCGTGCGGACACCATCATGGGCGTGACGTTCGTGGCCGTGGCGCCAGAACATCCGCTCGCCGCGCATGCTGCGGCGACCAACCCCAAGCTCGCGGCCTTCATCGAGACGTGCAAAAAGGGCGGCACCACCGAAGCCGAGTTGGCCTTGCGCGACAAAGAAGGCCTGCCCACGGGTTTACAGGTCAAGCACCCGCTCACCGGCGCGGCGATCGAGGTGTGGGTGGGCAATTACGTGCTCATGAGCTATGGCGATGGCGCGGTCATGGGGGTGCCCGCACATGACGAGCGAGATTTCGCTTTTGCCCTCAAATATGCCTTGCCGATTCGTCAAGTGGTGAGCGTGAGCGACGGCCCCTTCGATGCCACCCAGTGGCGAGAGTCATATGCCGACAAGCAATCGGGGCAATGCCTGAACTCGGGCGTGCTCGATGGCTTGGGCTTGAAGCAAGCGGTCGACAAAGTGGCCGAGTTGCTCGCCGCGCAAGGACTGGGCGAGAAAAAAACCACCTGGCGTTTACGCGACTGGGGTATCAGCCGCCAGCGCTACTGGGGCACGCCCATTCCCATCATCCACTGCGAGACGCACGGGGCGGTGCCGGTGCCGGAAAAGGATTTGCCCGTGGTCTTGCCCGAAGATTGCGTGCCCGACGGCTCGGGCAACCCTTTGCAAAAGCATGTGGGCTTTCACGCCGGCGTGACTTGTCCGGTGTGCGGTCAGCCCGCCCGACGTGAGACCGACACCATGGACACCTTTGTGGATTCGTCTTGGTATTTCATGCGGTATTGCGACCCCCGCGACGACCAGCGCATGGTGGCCGAGGGGACGGAGTACTGGATGCCCATGGATCAGTACATCGGGGGGATTGAACATGCCATTTTGCACTTGCTCTATGCCCGCTTCTGGACCAAGGTGATGCGCGACATGGGCTTGGTGAAGGTGGATGAACCCTTTACCAAACTGCTCACCCAGGGCATGGTGCTCAACCACATTTACTCACGTCGTACGGACAAAGGCGGCAAGGAATATTTCTGGCCGCACGACGTGGAGCACGTGCTCGATGAGAGTGGCAAGGTGACGGGGGCGCGGCTGAAAAACCCGGTGGGGGATTTGCCCGTGGGGACACCCATCGATTACGAGGGTGTGGGCACCATGTCGAAGTCGAAGAACAACGGCGTCGACCCGCAGGACTTGATCGAGAAATACGGCGCCGACACGGCACGCCTCTACACCATGTTCACCGCACCGCCGGAGGCCACACTGGAGTGGAATGACGCCGCGGTTGAGGGAAGCTACCGCTTTTTGCG
Organism: Limnohabitans sp.; assembly: GCA_018883455.1. Lineage (GTDB taxonomy): Bacteria > Pseudomonadota > Gammaproteobacteria > Burkholderiales > Burkholderiaceae_C > Limnohabitans. The sequence goes on from VEQC01000062.1 coordinate 12,398, forward strand.
TCGGGTCTGGAATTTTGCCTACAAACACCACGCGTCCTTGCAGCAAGCCACCGCCCAGGACTTGAGC
>VEQC01000265.1 GCA_018883455.1 Limnohabitans sp.
GCTATAAGCTGTTGCTCCACCCGGTGTTGGTGCTCCTGGTTCTGAGCAGTTTGTCGCAATGGGGGGAGCCGATTGATCCTCTGGCGCTGACGGTCGTGGTGTTGGTGGCGGCCTTGCCCAGCGCAAGCAATGTGGCCATTCTCACGGAGCGCTTCGGTGCCGATACCGGGCGTGTGGCGCAAATCATCCTTTATTCCACGGCCCTGGCTTTCGCCACTTTCTCCGCAAGTGTGGCGCTCATGACCGGACGTCTCTGAGCCTCAAATCGACTGGGGGTCTACATCGATCGCCCAACGCAATACTCCCCGCTGGGCATCGCGCGATTGCTGCAAGGCGGCGAGCCAGCGTGGCAAGAACTGCTGCAAATGACGTCGTGAGGCGGACTCGACAAGCATTTGGGCACGCTCGACATTGGCCACGCGCGCCATGGCCATGGGCACAGGCGGGTAGATCTGAACCGTCGTTGCGCCGAGCGCTTGAGCTGCCGTTTCAGCAAACTGCAAGAAGCCTTGGGCCACGCTTTGGCTACGTGCTTCCGCGCGCAGCAATGCCTGGTGCATGAAGGGCGGCAAACCACTGGCAGCGCGTTCCTGTAGCTGGCCTTCGGCAAAACGAGGAAAGTCATGCGCTTGCAAAGCCTCAAACAGCGGATGCTGAGGGGAGTGGGTTTGCACCCACATGTCACAGCCTTGGCCTGAGGCGTTGGCCTGGGCATCGCGTCCGGCGCGTCCCGCAGCCTGCATCAGCAGTGCGAAAAGACGCTCAGGGGCGCGATAGTCACTCGCATAGAGTGCATGGTCGGCTTGCAACACCACCACCATGCCGATGCGCCGGAAGTCATGGCCCTTGGCGATCATTTGGGTTCCCACCAGCACATCGACCGTGCCGTCGTGTACCTGCGCGAGTTGTGCCTCGAGCTCGCCTTTGCGGCGGGTGTTGTCTGCGTCCATGCGCAACAAGCGCAAAGGCTCCCCATTGGGTCGACGCAGGCCTTGAAGCCATTGCCCCAAATGTTCTTCGAGTTGTTCGGTGCCACGGCCCAGACCGTGAATGTCTTGGTTGCCGCAGTCTGGACAGGCGCGGGGCACGCGGCTGGCAAAACCGCAGTGGTGACAGCGCAAACTGCGATCGCGTTTGTGAAACACCCGAAACGCCGTGCAATGCGGGCAATCGCTTTTCCAGCCGCAGTCGCCACAGTGCAGCACGGGGGCGTAGCCGCGTCGGTTGAGCAAGACCAGGGCTTGTTGGTCCCGTGCGATGCAGGCCTCCAGGGCTTGTAAGACGGGCTCGCTGAGCACAGCGTCTCGGCGCTGGTGATTCATGTCCACCAAGTGAACGCGAGGCCATGCGGCTGAGCCCACGCGCGTGGGCATGTGCAGTCGGTGGTAGCGCCCCGCTTCGCCTTCGGCGTTGGCGCTACGGCTGTTGTGCCAGCTCTCAAGGGAGGGCGTGGCCGATCCCAGGATCACCTGCGCCTGCCTCTGCTGACCGCGCCAGACCGCCAAGTCTCGGGCCGAATAGCGTGCCCCCTCTTGTTGTTTATAGCTGGGGTCGTGCTCTTCATCCACCACGATCAAGCGCAAGTGGGGGATGGAGGCCAAGATCGCCATGCGTGTGCCCAACACCACCCGTGCCCGTCCGCAGTGCGCCGCGAGCCAATTCTGCAAGCGTTGCGCTGGGGAGAGCCCACTGTGCAAACTGACCACGGCGTGTTCGCCCAGCCACGGCGCAAAGCGCGCTTGCACCCGGGCCTCCAGTTGCGGGGTGAGGTTGATCTCCGGCACCATGAGCAGCACTTGGGCTTGCGCATCGCGCGAGAGGGCTTCGGCGCACGCGCGCAAGTAAACCTCGGTTTTGCCACTGCCCGTGCTGCCAAAGAGCAAGCAAGGACTCACGCCCTGCGAGAGTGTGGCGAGCACTTCGGATTGCTCGGGGGTGAGGGCGGGGCCCTGTGGCCGTGTTCCCGCCACGGCCGTAGCGGGCGTGCGCTCAAATCGTGCCCAGCGCCGCGTCCACTGCGTCAAGTCCAAACCCCGCAAGGCCTGGGGCAAGGCGGCCCAAGCCACTTCGCCGGGACTGCGTTGGTAATACTGGGCGCAAAACTGAATCAGTGCGCGCCAGTCCTGACCCAGGGGGGGTAAGTCACGGAGCGCACCCACGATGGGGCGTAAGGCGTGCTCCGGATGCGCATCGGACTCCGCGGACGACCAAACCACGCCTAAGGTTTCTCGGGCCCCCAAGGGCACCCGCACCAGCTGCCCCAGCGGGAAGGCTTCATCGCTCAGATAAGACAATGGCTGGCTCAGCCCGCTGTGGGCGGGGGTGTGAACCAATACCGAGAGTCGATGCTGCATGTCAAGCCCGAAGTTGGCAGTATTTTGTGAGTTGAAGTCTTGATTTTGGGAATAAGTGCTTGATTTCGAAGCCCTTTGCAAGCAGTCCACGGAATCTGTGGATAACTCTGTTGATAGGAATCCGCGACCGCTTCCAAAGTCCGATCAGATAAGGCTTCGCTCAGATTGCACACAAAAAAAGCACCCGCATAGTGTCAATCAAATCAATCACTTAGCAAAGGCGTTTGGCGCATAAAAAAATCCTATTTGAGCTTAGGGTCTTTAGAGCTTGAAACGCCGTTTTGTGTATAAGTGCCCGTTCCAAAGTGCCAAAAAGCCAAGGTACAGGTCCATTTTGTCGCGCGCCAGGGGCCGCCTTAGGACTTGCGCAGGCGCATCGCACGTGAGTGGGTGTGCACGGCTTCGACCAACGCGGCGACATGCTCTGGCGGGGTGAATTGGCTGATGCCGTGGCCCAGATTGAAG
>VEQC01000063.1 GCA_018883455.1 Limnohabitans sp.
GTCCAGAAAGGTGCCCAGCACAAACAACAGCACGTTGATCATGAGGAAGATCACCCAAGGCTCCTGGCTGATCCATTGCATCATGGCCCCGGTTTTTTGCGGCACTTCGTAGAGCGCCATGAAGTAGCCAAACGCCGCAGAGATGCCAATCAAGAGCAACACCACGCCGGTGGTTTTACAGGCCTTGGCGCAGGCTTTCAAGAAGTTGTGCCAGGTCATGCTGCGGTAGACCACGACGGTCACAAACAAGGCCCAGGCCACGGCAATCGAGGCCGACTCGGTGGCGGTGAAAGCGCCCGACAAAATGCCGCCCAGGATGATGACCACCACCAGCAATCCAGGGAGCGCGGCCAAGAAGGCGGCGAGTACGGCGGTCCAACCGGGAAACGCCCCATGGGTGGGGTAACCCCGGCGCACCGCCACCCAGTAGGCAGCGGCGAGGTTGCAAACCGTGAGAATCACGGCCGGGACCAAGCCCGCCAAGATGAGTCCGATGATACTCACCGAGGCAATGCCCGAGGTGGCCAAGGTGAAGATGATGAGGTTGTGCGAAGTGGGCATGATCGCGCCCACCAGCGCAGCGTGCGTGGTCACGTTGACGGCGTAGTCAGCGTCGTAGCCCTCTTTTTTCATGAGGGGAATCATGACCGAGCCAATGGACGAGACATCGGCCAAGGGCGAGCCCGCCACGCCCCCGAAAATGGTGCAGCCGAGCACATTGCTCATGCCCAAACCGCCGCGCACATGCCCTACCAAGCTGTTGGCAAAGCGCACGATGCGATCGGCAATGCCGCCGTAGAGCATGAGCTCGCCGGCGAAGACAAAAAACGGAATGGCCAGGAAGGAGAAGACTTGCATCCCCCCGACCATTTTTTGAAACACCACCTCGACGGGCAAACCCGCCGCCAAAATGGTGGCCACCGAGGAGAGGCCGATGGCAAACGCCACCGGCACCCCGATGAGCAAGAGGATCGTGAAACTCACGGCCAGAATGGTCAGTTCCATGTCGGCTCCACGACTTTGCCCTGCAAGAGCGCGACGATGTGCTCCACGGAGAACAACACAATCAATCCGCCCGCCAAAATGATGGGCACGTAGTCAATGCCGTCGGGCACGGGTAGCATGGGTTTTTTCTCGCCCCACTTGGCACTCGCCCACACCCAGCCCGAGCGCACCATGAGGTAACCAAAGTAGGTCACCAACAGGTGGATCAGGATTTCGAGCCGGTTGCGCCATTTTTCGGGCAACAGGCTGATGAGCGACTCCAAACCGATGTGCCCGGCATCGCGCACGCCCACGGCCAAGCCGAAGGCGGTCACGAACAGCACGAGCAACATCGCCAGGGCCTCGGCCCAAGTTGGGGTGTCGTTGAGCACATAGCGGCCAAAGACCTGCCATTGAACGCACAACATCACCCCCAAGAGACCGAGCACGGCCAGCGCGAGGCTGGCGCGTGAGACCCACATGCAAAACCCAGTGAACATTACTTGGTGTCCTGAATGACTTTGACCAGACGCTTCATGTCAGGGGTGGTCATGAACTTGTCGTAAACCGGACCCATCACGGCTTGGAAGGAACGCTTGTCCACGTCCACAATTTCCGCGCCAGCCGCCTTCACGTTGGCGAGCGACTTGGCTTCTTGCTCGTCCCACTTTTGACGTTGGAACTTCACCGACTCCTTGGCCGCGGCACGGATGAGGTCTTGGTCGGCCTTGGGCAATTTGTCCCACACGACTTTGGACATCACCAGAATTTCCGGCGCCATCGAGTGCTCGGTTTTGGAATAAACCTTCACGGCTTCGACGTGCTTGGCGGTGTCGAAGGAGGGAATGTTGTTCTCGGCCGCATCGATCAAACCGGTCTTGAGACCCGTGTAGACCTCACCGTAAGGCATGGGGGTGGCGTTGGCGCCCATGGCGCTCACCAGGGCCACCCAGAGGTCGGATTGCTGGACGCGAATCTTCAGGCCCTTGGCGTCGGCCACATTCTTGATGGGCTTCTTGGCGTAAATGGAACGCGCGCCACTGTCGTAGAAGGCCAGACCGACAAAGCCAGCGGCTTCGCAGCTCTTGAGGATTTCCTCGCCTGCGGGACCGTCGAGCGACTTGCGCATGTGGTCCACCGAGCGGAACAGGAAGGGCATGGTGGGCACCATGGTGAGGGGACACACGCCGTTCATGGGGCCGACGTTGACACGCGCAAAGTCCAACGCCCCGATCTTGACTTGGTCGATGGTTTCACGCTCTTGGCCCAAAGCGGCCTTATTGAAGACCTTGATTTTGTACTTGCCTGCGCTCGACTTCTCCAGCACTTCGCTCATGTGCTTGACCGCCACGACGGTGGGGTAGTCGTCAGCGTTGTGGGTGTCGGCAGAGCGGAATTCGACGGCGTGCGCACTGAGTCCGAGCGCGGCGACCAGCGCCAACAAACGGGTTTTGAGTTTCATGTCTCTCTCCAAAGGGTTGATGCGAAGCGACGACTGTAGCGAAGCCCCCAACGCCACGCCACCAACAGGGGGGATGAGGGCTTGACAAGTGGTCAGTTGTCGTACAAGATTATGTATCAGAGTGACGACTTAATGTTAAGGGTAAACCCTATGGAACACAGCTTGCCCACGCGCCCGCGCAACCTCACCGCCGAGGTGGTGGAGGTGTTGACTCGCGACATCAAAGAAGGACGCTTGCGGCAAGGCGACAAACTGCCCACCGAGGCTGCCATCATGGGGCAATTCGGGGTCAGCCGCACGGTGGTGCGCGAGGCCATCTCCAAACTCCAGGCGGCTGGATTGGTGCAGACCCGTCACGGCATTGGCACCTTTGTGCTGCCCCCCATGGACCAACCCTCGTTTCGCATTGATCCGGCGCAGCTGAGCACCTTGCGCGATGTGATCGACCTCATTGAATTTCGCATTGGTCTTGAAACCGAGGCCGCCGCCCTCGCCGCGCAGCGCCGCTCCCCGGTGCAACTCGAGGCCATGCGCACGGCCATGCAGCAGTTTGGCGAGGCCGTGGATGTCGGCACCAATGCGGTGGCGGCGGACTTTGCGTTTCACAGCGCGATCGCGCGCGCCACCCAAAACCCGCACTATATGGATGTTCTGCAGTCGCTGGGCGCCGGCGCATTTCCGCGCGCGCGCTTGCAGGCCGACGAGCCCTTGGATGATTCCCGCCAAGCCTATTTGCGCCGCGTGAATCAGGAGCATGAAAACATCTTCAATGCCATCGCCGCGCAAGATGCCGAAGCCGCGCGCGCGGCCATGCGCACCCACCTCTCGGGCAGTCGCGATCGCCTCAAAAAGGGCGAATCGGGCCATTCATGAAGCCCGCCCAGCACCCCACCCCGGGAAAACCCTTTTGGGGGAAAATACGGTTTAGTTGTACGATGTCTGCTCTCTTATGCCTTTGAAACCCACCATGTCCTCTACCCCCATCGTGACCCGCATGCAAGTCATTCCCGTTGCCGGGCATGACAGCATGTTGCTCAACCTCTCGGGCGCGCACGGGCCTTTTTTCACGCGCAACCTGGTGCTGCTCACCGACAGCCAAGGCCACACCGGCGTGGGCGAGGTCCCGGGCGGCGAGAAAATTCGCCAAACCCTGGAAGAAGCCCGCAGCTTGGTGGAAGGCCAAGCCGTGGGCAACTACAACGCGGTGTTGCAGTCCATGCGCCTGCGCTTTGCCGAGCGCGACGCGGGTGGGCGCGGTTTACAGACTTTTGACCTGCGCGTGGCGATTCACGCCGTGACCGCGGTGGAAAGCGCCCTGCTCGACTTGCTGGGCCAACACCTTGATGTGCCCGTCTGCGCCCTCTTGGGCGAAGGCCAACAGCGCGAGCGGGTGCAAATGCTGGGCTACCTCTTCTTCATTGCCGATCGGCGCAAAACCGATCTGGCATACCGCAGCGAGCCAGAGGCCGCCAACGACTGGTTTGGCCTGCGCCACGAGGAAGCCCTCACCCCCGAGGCGGTGGTGCGACTGGCTGAGGCCGCGCAAGCCCGCTACGGGTTTGCCGACTTCAAGCTCAAAGGCGGGGTGTTGCGCGGCGAGGAGGAAGTCGCCGCCATTCGCGCCCTGCACGAGCGCTTCCCCCAAGCCCGCGTCACCCTCGACCCCAATGGGGGTTGGTTGCTCAAAGATGCCATTCGCCTGCTGCGCGACTTGCACGGTGTGATGGCCTATGCCGAGGACCCCTGTGGCGCCGAGGGCGTGTTCTCGGGCCGCGAAGTGATGGCCGAATTCCGCCGCGCCACGGGACTGCCCACAGCCACCAACATGGTGGCGACCGATTGGCGCGAGATGGCCCATAGCCTGCAGTTGATGTCGGTGGACATTCCACTCGCCGACCCCCACTTCTGGACCTTACAAGGCTCGGTGCGCGTGGCCCAACTCTGCCAGATGTATGACCTCACCTGGGGCTCCCATTCGAACAACCACTTTGACGTCTCGCTGGCGATGTTCACCCACTGCGCCGCGGCCGCGCCCGGCAAGGTCACGGCCATCGACACGCACTGGATCTGGCAAGACGGCCAGTACCTCACGCAGGAGCCGCTCGAAATTCGCGACGGGTATGTGAGCGTGCCAGACAAACCGGGCTTGGGGGTGTCGCTCGACATAGCGGCCGTCGAGCGCGCACACGCCCTTTACTTGCAACACGGCTTGGGCGCGCGCGATGACGCGGTGGCCATGCAATACCTGATGCCCGGCTGGAAATTCAACCCCAAAATGCCCTGCATGGTGCGCTAAGCATCGGGGCCACACGCAACCACAACTTTGAGGAGATTGACATGAAACTCGGATTCATCGGCTTGGGCATCATGGGCCAACCCATGGCGGGTCATTTGCTCGCGGCTGGCCACACGGTGTTTGCCCACTCCCGCAGCGGCGTGCCCCAAGCGCTGCTGGACGCTGGCGCCAAAGCCTGCGCCAATCCGGCGGAAGTCGCGCGCCAAGCCGACATCATCATCACCATGGTGCCCGACACCCCGCACGTGGAAAAGGTGCTCTTTGGGGAACACGGCGTGGCCGAAGGTCTCCAAGGCGCGGCCAAGGGCAAGGTGGTGGTGGACATGAGCTCGATCTCGCCCATCGCCACCAAAGGGTTTGCCGAAAAAATTCGGGCTCTGGGTGCCGACTACCTCGACGCGCCCGTCTCCGGGGGTGAAGTGGGCGCCAAGCAGGCCACGCTCACCATCATGGTGGGCGGCAGCGAAGCCACGTTTAACCAAGTCCTGCCCGTGTTTCAGCACATGGGCAAGAACATCACCTTGATTGGCGAAGCCGGCAGCGGCCAGACTTGCAAAGTGGCCAACCAGATCGTGGTCGCCCTCACCATTGAAGCGGTGGGCGAAGCCCTGTTGTTTGCGTCCAAAGCAGGCGCCGATCCGGCCAAGGTGCGTCAAGCCCTGATGGGGGGCTTGGCCACGAGCCGTATTTTGGAATTGCACGGTGAGCGCATGATCAAGCGCACCTTCAATCCGGGTTTTCGCATCGAGCTGCACCAGAAGGACCTCAACCTCGCGCTGGAAGGCGCGCGGGCCATGGGTCTCTCGCTGCCCAACACCGCGAGCACGCAACAACTCATGAGCTCATGCGTGGCCTTGGGCGGCGCGGGCTGGGATCACTCGGGGCTGGTCAAGGCGCTGGAACACGCGGGCAACCATGTCGTCGCCCAAGGCTGATCCGAGCGCCTTTTTGCGCGCGCTCTTTGACGCGGCGGTGGCCTCGGCGCAACCGCATCGCGTGGTGCCGCCCCATTTGCCCGACCCGGCGAGTTTGGCCGGAGGACGGCTCATCGTCATTGGGGCAGGCAAGGCCTCGGCGGCCATGGCGCGAGCGGTGGAGGACCATTGGTCGGGGCCGCTCTCGGGCTTGGTCGTCACGCGCGATGGCCACGAAGAGCCCTGCGAGCGCATCGAGATCGCCTTGGCGCGTCACCCCGTTCCCGATGCGCGCGGCCTGGCCGCAGCCGAGCGCATGCTTGGCCTGGTGCGCGATCTCACGCCACAAGACTTTGTGCTGTGTTTGATCTCGGGCGGCGGCTCGGCCTTGCTGCCCCTGCCCGCAGAGGGGCTGAGTTTGGCCGACAAACAGGAACTCAACCAGAACCTGCTCAAGAGTGGGGCCACGATCACCGAGATGAACACGGTGCGGCGGCACCTCTCGCGCATCAAGGGGGGGCGCCTCGCCGCCGCCTGCCACCCGGCGCGGGTGCTCACCCTGGTGATCTCGGATGTACCGGGTGATGGTTTGCACGACATCGCCTCCGGCCCCACAGTGGCCGACCCCACCACCTGCGCCGACGCGCTGGGCATTTTGCAGCGCTACGCCATTCCCATGAGTCCACGCATTCGCGAGCTGCTCGAGCGCGGCGAAGGCGAGAGCCTCAAGGCGGGCGATCCGCGCTTGGCGCGTTGTGAGACCCGCTTGATCAGCTCGCCCCAAATGGGTTTGGAAGCTGCAGCGCGGGTGGCGCAAGCGCAGGGGGTGACGCCTTGCATTCTGGGTGACAGCCTGGAGGGGGAGGCCCGTGAAGTGGGTCGGGTCATGGCCGGTATCGCCCGGCAAGTGGCGCAGCGTCAGCAGCCGGTGGCGGCACCAGCCGTCTTGCTCTCGGGTGGCGAGACCACCGTGACCGTGCGCGGTCAGGGCTGTGGCGGACGCAATGTGGAGTTTCTCCTCTCGCTGGGCTTGAACCTGCAAAACCACCCGCGCATCCACGCCCTTGCGGCCGATACGGATGGCGTGGATGGGGGCGCCGAGACCGCGGGGGCCTTCTGGCACCCGGAGACGCTCGCGCGCGCCCGCGCGCTGGGCCTCTCGGCGCAACAGGCCCTCGACCAAAACGATGCCCACCCTTTTTTCGCGGCCCTGGGTCAAGACCTCGTGAGTGGCCCCACCCGCACCAATATCAACGATTTGCGCGCGATCTTCATTGACGCCGCTTGACCCCACTGGCAGGAGACCCCCATGGACTTACCCCTCAATCCCTTCAAACGCGGCCTCAAGGCCGGCCAGACGCAAATCGGTTTATGGTCACATTTGTGCAGCCCGATTGCCACGGAAATCCTCTCCAACTGCGGCTACGAGTGGTTGCTGCTCGACATGGAGCACTCTCCCAATGATTTGAGTGAGATTCTGGCCCAGCTCCACGCCATGCAAGGCGGCGGCGCCACCCCCGTGGTGCGCCCGCCCTGGCTCGACATGGTGCTCTTTAAGCGTCTGCTCGACATTGGTGTGCTCAACCTGCTCGTGCCCTATATCCAGACCGAGGAAGAGGCACGTCAAGCCGTGGCCTACACGCGCTACCCACCCCATGGGGTACGCGGCTACGCCGGCGCGCCACGCGCGAGTCACTACGGGCGCGTGAAGGACTACGCCAAGCGCAGCGCCGAGGAAATCGGGGTTTTGGTTCAAGTCGAAACCCTGCAAGGCTTGCAAAACCTCGAGGCCATCGCGCGCGTGGACGGCATTGACGGCGTGTTCATCGGCCCGGGCGACTTGTCGGCGGCGCTGGGGCATTTGGGCAACCCCAAGCACCCCGAGGTGCTGAGGGTGATTGACGAGGCCATCGCCACCATTCGCCGCTGCGGCAAAGCCCCCGGCATTCTCACCGGCGACGAGGCCCTGGCCCAACACTACGTGACGCAAGGCTGCTTGTTTGTGGCTGTGGGCGCGGATCAAAACGTGCTGCGTGACCAAGCCGCTGCCCTGCGTCAACGCTTCAAGGTCTAACTCCGGAGTCCGGCATGTCCCATTCCCCCCTCTCCTCCCTGCGTTTCAAGCGCCTGCTGCTGACCGGCGCGGCCGGCAACCTGGGCCAAGTGCTGCGCCCCCGGCTCAAAGCCTATTGCGATGTGCTGCGCGTGAGCGACATTCAATCGCTGGGCTCGGCCGCGGCGGGCGAAGAAGTGCAGGTGCTTGACCTGGCCGACGCCTCCGGCGTGAAAGCCTTGCTGGAGGGGGTGGACGCCGTGGTGCACTTGGGCGGGGTCTCGACCGAGCAGCCTTGGGCGCCCATTTTGGCGGGCAATATCATGGGCGTGGTCAACCTGTATGAGGCCGCGCGCTTGAACAAAACCCGGCGCATCATCTTCGCGAGTTCCAACCACGCCACCGGTTTTTACCGCCAGGACGAGGTGATTGGCACCTCCGCCCCTCCCAAGCCCGATGGCTTCTACGGGCTCTCCAAGGCCTTTGGCGAGGACGTGGCCGAGATGTACTGGCACCGTTGGGGCATTGAAACGGTGAGCCTGCGCATTGGCTCGTCGTTCCCCGAACCGCGTGACCGACGCATGCTCTCGACCTGGTTGAGCTATGACGATCTTGAGCGCCTGGTGGTGGCAAGCTTGACCGCGCCCATTGTGAAACATTCGGTGATTTACGGCATGTCCGACAACCGGGGAAGCTTTTGGGACAACACCGGCGCGCGGCACATTGGCTACCGGCCCCAAGATTCCTCAGAGCCGTTTCGCGCGGCGGTGGAAGCGCGTCAGCCGCACATCGACATTACTGACCCGGCGGCCATCTACCAAGGCGGCGGCTTTGTGAAAATGGCACCCCACGGGGAGTGAGCGAAGCGCTCGCGGGGATCACGCCCCAGCGCGGTGGGCCTGAGGCACGGCAGGCCTCAATGAGCAGGCCTCACACGGCCTGCGCCAACGCCCCTGTGCGATCACATGAAGCGATCGAGCATCTTGCGCGTTTGTCGGTCGAGCGAGGGCAAGTGGCGGATGAGGTACTGCACGCCATGCGCGTCGGCCACGATCAAGGTGTTGGCATTCAAGCGGCGGATGTCTTCCTCGCCTTTGAGCACCAGGGTGGCATGGCCCCGGTTGGTCTGCACCTCCCAGGTGCTGGGCGTGGCGTAACTGTTGACCGACTCTAGGCGCAGAATTTCGGGCATGAATTCGCGCTGTTGGAGGGCGTCGAGCACGTGCGTGCGCTGTTGGGGATCGAGTTCGTCGATGTGCGAGACCCAAACCAACTCGCGATTCTCGGTGTTGACAATCGAGATGCCCTCATCGGGCGCCGAAATGGGGAATGCGCGCACGACGCGCACATCGGTGTGGCGGGTGCCGTCTGCCAGGGTGAGGTCCAGGCGCCCAAAGGCGTCCCAGGCGAGTTGGAAATCGGGTTTCATTCGCGTTCCTCCCGGCCTTCGAGGGCCGCGACTTGGGCCGCCGAGCCCTTGGCTTGGGCTTCATACAAGCGCCAGTAAGCCCCTTTGCGCGCGAGCAGGGTGGCGTGATCGCCCTCCTCCACCATCACGCCCTGCTCCATGACCACCAAACGATCGGCTTGGTGCAAGGTGGAGAGACGGTGCGCGATGGCAATGGTCGTACGCCCTTGCACCAAGTTGTCCAGCGCCTTTTGGATTTCTTGCTCGGTCTCGGTGTCGACCGAGGCGGTGGCCTCGTCCAGAATGAGAATGCGCGGGTTGATCAACAAGGCGCGCGCGATCGAGATGCGCTGGCGCTCACCGCCCGATAAGCCTTGGCCGCGCTCGCCCACCAAAGAGTCGTAGCCATGGGGCAAGCGCAGAATGAACTCGTGCGCGTGCGCAGCCCGCGCCGCGGCCATGATTTCCTCGCGCGTGGCATCGGGCTTGCCGTAGGCGATGTTGTCGGCAATCGTGCCAAAGAACAGGAAAGGTTCTTGCAAGACCAGGCCGATGTGGCTGCGGTAGTCAGAGAGCGCGATCTGGCGAATGTCGATGCCATCGACCTTGATCGCGCCTTCGCTCACGTCGTAGAAGCGGCAGATCAGGTTGACCAAGGTACTCTTGCCCGAGCCGCTTTGACCCACCAAGCCGATCATCTCGCCCGGGCGAATGTCGAGGTTGAGCCCCCGAATGACCGCGCGGTTGCCATAGCGGAAACCGGCATCGCGAATCTCGATGCGCCCGCGCAGTGGCGTGGGCAGTTTTTGGGGCTGGGTTGCTTCGGGCACGCTCGAGACGTGGTCGAGGATTTCAAAAATGCGCTTGGCCCCCGCAGCCGCTTTTTGCGTGTGCGAGACGATGCGACTCATGGAGTCGAGGCGGGTGTAGAAGCGCCCGATGTAGGCCAAAAAGGCCGTGAGCACGCCCACCGTGATTTGGTCGTGCGAGACGAGCCAGATGCCAAACACCCACACCACCAAAAGACCCACTTCGGTCATCAAGGTGACCGTGGGCGAGAACAACGACCACACAAAATTGATGCGGTCATTGACCGAGAGGTTGTGCCGGTTGGCTTCCAGAAAGCGGTTGGCCTCGCGGCGCTCCTGCGCGAAGGCCTTGACCACCCGAATGCCCGGAATGGTGTCGGCCAGCACGTTGGTGAGCTCGGACCACACGCGGTCGATTTTCTCGAACCCCGTGCGCAGGCGATCACGCACCACGTGGATGAGCCAAACAATAAAGGGCAAGGGCACCAAGGTGGCGGCGGCGAGTTTGGCGTCGATGCTGATGAGGATGGTCGCGGTCATGGCGATCATCAGCACGTCGGTGGCGAAGTCGAGCAGGTGCAAGGACAAAAACACGCAAATGCGGTCGGTCTCCGCCCCGATGCGGTTCATCAAATCGCCCGTGCGGCGCCCGCCGAAGTATTCCAGCGAGAGGCGCAGCAGGTGCTCATAGGCGGTGGTGCGCAAATCGGCGCCAATGCGCTCAGACACCAAGGCCAAGATATAGGTTTTGGCCCAACCCAGTGCCCAGGCCAGCAAGGCAGCCGCGAGCAAGCCCCCGAGGTAGAGCATCACCAAACTTTGGTCTATAGGTTTACCGTTTTGATAAGGAATCAAGACCTCATCCATGAGCGGCATGGTCATGTAGGGCGGGACTAGGGTGGCGGCGGTGGAGGCCAGGGTGAGCAAAAAACCCGCCAAAAGTCGCCAACGATACGGGTGGGCAAAGCGCCAGAGGCGCAAGAGGCCCCAGGTGGAGAGCGGGGCGTGCTGCTCTCGGTGGCAGACCGGGCAAGCGTCACCCGCCTGCTCCAGCACCAGTTTGCACTGGGGGCAACGGGCCTGCCCCTGCTGCTGCAAGGGGGCACCGTGGGCCAAAACCTCGATTTGGCGCTGGAAAAGCTCTTGCAGGCGCATGGCCTCGACGTTGTGGGCCAGGGTAAAACGCCAGCTGGCCAACTGGCCTTGGGCGTTTTGCAGACTGAGGGTGCCCACGCCGGCGTGGTCGTGGTGACGCATGACCTGATCGGGGGCCAGATCCCAGCGGTCCCAGCGCAGGTCCTGCCCAGGAACGTCCTGGGCAAAAACCACCTGGCGGTCTGTCACAATGAGGAGTCCGGGGACAAACTGTAGCCGGGCATCCAGGTCAACCTCCAGGATGGCTAGCGCGTTTTGGAGAGATGCCAGATGCGCACCCAAACGCGGTTCCCAGTGGGCCGGCCATGCGGACGGTGCGTTGACAGACAAAGAAGTCATTTATTCATCTCGTTTTTTTGAGGAGCCAGGCACCGCAGACGCATCCAATCGGTCGGCAAGACATTTTAGTCTGCCCACGCGGCGCCATCCCCCCACACCATGGCCAAGGTATTCCAAGACATCCAAATCCTGCGCGTGAACTACTTGCGCGGCCCCAACATCTGGACATACCGTCCCATCATCGAGGCCCTCATCGACCTCGGGGAGTTTGAAGACTACCCCTCCAACAGCATTGAGGGGTTCAACGACCGCCTCAACGGTTGGCTACCCGGCTTGGTGGAGCACCACTGCGGGGTGGGCTTTCGCGGTGGCTTTCTCTCCCGCCTGGTCGATGGCACTTGGATGGGCCATGTCATGGAGCACGTCTCCATCGAGCTGCAGCTCATGGCGGGCGCGCGCGCGGAGTTTGGCAAAGCGCGCGAGATCAGCAAACGCGGCGTCTACAAGGTCGTGTTTCGCACCGAACATGAAACCTTGGGGCGCGAGAGCTTCAAGGCCGCCCACCAAATCGTGATGGCCGCGGCCAACAACCTGCCCTACGACATCGACGCCACGGTCGATCACCTGCGCAAAGTGGCCGATACCTTCTGCCTGGGCCCGAGCACCTCTTGCATTGTCGATGCGGCCTCCGCCGCCAAGATTCCCCACATCCGCCTCACCGAGGGCAACTTGGTGCAACTGGGCTATGGCTCGCGCCAGCGCCGCATCTGGACCGCCGAGACCGATCGCACGAGCGCGATTGCGGAGGGCATCTCCAGTTACAAAGATTTGACCAAGGAATTGCTTGCCCAAGCGGGCATTCCGGTGCCCGAGGGCCAAGAGGTGAAGAACGCCGAGGACGCCTGGAAGGCCGCGCAAGACATTGGCCTGCCGGTGGTCGTCAAGCCCCTCGATGGCCAACGCGGCTGGGGCGTGTCGCTTGACGTGCGCACCGAACAGGGGG
>VEQC01000266.1 GCA_018883455.1 Limnohabitans sp.
TTGGCTGGCCTACCGCGCGGCTCGGGTGTTGTTTGCCCAGTTACTGGCCGCGGGCGTGCAGATCTACGAGTACCCCTTTAGCTTCATGCACGCCAAGGTGGCCGTCATAGACCGGCGCTGGGCCACGGTGGGCTCATCCAACTTGGACCCTCTGAGCCTGCTGCTGGCGCGGGAGGCGAATTTGGTCATCAAGGACACGCACTTTGCCAGTGAACTGGCCACGCACTTGAGCCATGCCATGGCACGCTCTGGGCCGGCGGTGGACCCCTGGCTGTTTGTGCGGCGTCATTGGAGCGAGCGTTGGCGCGACCGCTTGGCCTCCACCATCATGCGTCTGGGGGTCTGGTTGACAGGGCGACGTTATTAGGTCAACGGCTTGCGGGCTTGCCCACGGTGGGGAATTCAATTCACTGATACCATGAGGGAATGAACTCCAAAATGCAGTCCGATGAAGGCACGCCCGTCTCGGTCAAGATTCGTGAACGAATTTTGGCCGCGCGCAAGCGTTTCCATGCCAACGACAATATCTCCGATTTCATCCAACCCGGCGAGCTCGAAGCCCTGCTCGATGAGGTGGAGGTCAAGATGAAAGGGGTGCTCGAGAGCTTGGTGATCGACACCCAAAGCGACCACAACACCTCGGACACCGCCCGTCGGGTGGCCAAGATGTACTTGCAGGAAGTCTTCCGCGGTCGTTATGCCCAAGCGCCCACCATCACCGAGTTTCCGAATGCCGAGCATCTCAATGAGTTGATGATCGTGGGTCCCATCACGGTGCGCAGCGCCTGCAGCCACCATTTTTGCCCGGTGATTGGTCAAATCTGGATTGGCGTGCTGCCCAATGAGCGCACCAACGTCATCGGCCTCTCCAAGTACGCGCGCTTGGCTGAATGGGTCATGGGACGCCCCCAGATTCAAGAGGAAGCCGTGGTCCAACTGGCCGATTTGATTCAGTCCAAAACCCAACCCGATGGGTTGGCCATCGTCATGGAGGCGAGTCACTACTGCATGTCTTGGCGTGGCGTCAAAGACATGGATAGCAAGATGATCAACTCTGTCATGCGCGGTGCTTTCCTCAAGGATTCCAACCTGCGCCGCGAATTTCTATCCCTCTTGCCAAAGAAAGGCTAAAGCCATGCTGGTACGTTTGCTCTACGTTAGCCGTGCCGTCCATGAAGACGATACCGCCGCGACCGAATCCATTCTCGGCAGCGCCCGCAAGTACAACATGAGCCACGGCATCACGGGTGTGCTCTGCTACGGGGGCGGCATTTATTTGCAGGCCTTGGAAGGTGGGCGCAACCAGGTCAACGAACTCTACGGCATCATTTTGCGCGACCAGCGCCACAAGGACGTGGTGTTGCTCGATTACGAAGAAATCCAGGAGCGGCGCTTCTTTGGCTGGACCATGGGTCATGTGCGCTTGGACAAGCTCAACCCCTCCATCGTGCTCAAATACTCCGAGACCGAGGATCTCGACCCCTACGCCGTCTCAGGCCATGTGTCGTTTTCCCTGCTCGAAGAACTCATGGCCACAGCCTCCATCGTCGGCCGCGCCTAACGCACCAGAAGTCAGCCCAGGTGGCCTGCGCCACAAACCGGGCAGTCGGCGCGTTTACTCAAGCCGATCTCATCGACGCGCAGGCCCCGCCCATCGAACATTTGTAAACGGCCCACCAAGCGGGAGGGGAGTCCCGCGAGCATCTTCACTGCCTCCAAGGCTTGCAAGGTGCCAATCACCCCCACCAGTGGGGCGAGCACGCCCATGGTGGCGCAACGCACTTCCTCAGGCATCGCTTCAGGGGGGAACACGCAGGCGTAGCAGGGCGAGGACGACTCGCGTGCGTCATACACCGCCAATTGCCCATCGAGGCGTATGGCCGCTCCAGACACCAACGGCACGCGGTGCTGCACGCAGGCGCGGTTGACGGCCTGACGGGTGGCGAAGTTGTCGCAGCAGTCCACCACCAAATCCACCTTTGGGACGATGTCTCGCAAGCGGGCGTCATCGAGCCGTTCGGCCAAAGGATGCACCCGCACTTCGGGATTGAGGGCGGCAATGGCCTCGCGCGCCGAGAGCACCTTGGCCTGACCCACCCGTGCAGTGGTGTGGGCAATTTGGCGCTGCAAATTGGTGAGGTCGACTTCGTCGGGGTCGGCCAGGGTCAATTGCCCCACACCCGAAGCCGCCAAATAAAGGGCGACGGGAGAGCCCAAGCCGCCCACGCCGACCACCAGCACATGGCTGTCGACCAAGCGTTGCTGGCCTTCAATGCCCACCTCGTCAAGGAGGATGTGGCGCGAGTAGCGCAGCAGCTGGGCGTCGTTCACGGTTACTCAGATTTTGGGGTCTCGGCCTTGCGCTCGGTTTGGGTCTTGCTGGCGACCACCGGTTGACCTTTGAGGCGGTTGAGGGCCTGCTGGAGTTGGAAATCCTTGTCGCTGCCAAACTCGGGCAAACGACGCTCGCTGGCAGGCTTTTTGGCTTCTTCTTCCAGGCGCTTGATGGCTTCCTCGCGCGCTTTCTCGCGTTTGGCGCGGTCTTCCTCGCCTTGCGCGGTCAAGTGCTTGTCAAGGTCGGCTTCGCGCGTGCGCAAGGCGGCAAACGGGCTGCCTTCGGGCGTTTCGTCCACCAGCACGTCGGGCACGATGCCTTTGGCCTGAATCGAGCGACCGCCGGGGGTGTAGTAGCGCGCGGTGGTGATCTTGAGGGCGGCGTCGGGCCCGAGCTGGCGCACGGTCTGCACCGAGCCCTTGCCAAAGGTCTGGCTGCCCATCAAGGTGGCGCGTTTGTGGTC
>VEQC01000064.1 GCA_018883455.1 Limnohabitans sp.
GCCTTGCGCACCCTGGCGCCCTACGACATTTTGGTCAACGCTGCCGGCGTCAATTTGCGCGAGCCGTTTGAGCAGGTGAGCCCCGCCACTTGGCAGACGCAACTCACGGTGCATTTGCAAGCGCCCATGTTTTTGGCGCAAACGCTCGCCCCGGGCATGCGCACGCGCGGCTATGGCCGCCTCATTCACATCGCCTCATTGCAGAGCTACCGTGCCTTTGCCAACAGCGCACCCTATGGCGCGGCCAAGGGCGGCGTGGTGCAGCTCACCCGTGCGCTGGCGCAGGCGCTGGGGCCCGATGGCATCACCAGCAACGCCATCGGCCCGGGATTCTTCCCCACCGCGCTCACCGCACCGGTGTTTGGCAACCCCGAGCTCGCTGCGGCCAACGCGCGTCAAACCTGCCTCGGCCGCAATGGCGAGATGCAGGACTTTGACGGCTTGACGGTTTTTCTCGCCAGCCCAGCCTCGGCCTACCTGACGGGGCAGACCATCATGCTCGATGGCGGCTTCTCCGCCAAGTGAGCCCCGCGAGGCGCGAACCTCCCAACCCCAGACCCCTGAAGGGAACGACACATGAAAGCCTTGGTCTATACCCAACCCAATGAAGTGCAGTGGCAGGATCAACCCGAGCCCACGCTCGCACCCGAAGAAGTGGTCTTGCGCATCGATGCCGTGGGCATCTGCGGCTCGGACATGCACGCCTACCACGGCCACGACCCGCGCCGCTTGCCCGGCTTGGTCATGGGCCACGAGTTTTGTGGCACGGTGGTGGAGACGGCTTCGGCGCGCGTGCCCAAAGGGCGGCGCGTCACGGGCAATCCGCTCATCACCTGCGGCTATTGCGACTACTGCGTGCAGGGGCGCAACAACCTGTGCAGCAACCGCACCATGGTGGGCATGACCCGCCCCGGCGCGTATGCCCAGTACATGTCGATTCCAGCCGCCTCGCTGGTGGACATTCCGCAAGACATGTCGGCCGTCACCGCCGCGCTCACCGAGCCTGCTGCCACCGCGCTGCACGCGCTCAACCTGAGCATGCGCGTGATGGCGCGCCCCTTGCCCGAGAGCCGGGCCCTGGTGATCGGGGGTGGGGCCATTGGCATGCTCGCCGCGCTCATGATGCGCCACTATGGCTGCCACCGCCTGACCGTGGCCGAGACCAACCCCTTGCGGCGTGAATCCTTGCAGCAGCAGCTGCCAGAGGCGCAGGTGATCGACCCGCGCAGCACCGCACCCACCGAGAATGGCTTTGACTATGTGATGGACGCGGTGGGCAGCAAGATCACGCGCCAACTCGCGCTCCAGGCCATTCGGCCCGGCGGCACGGTGATGCACATTGGCTTGCAGGACTGGGCGAGCGAGATCGACATGCGCAAGCTCACCCTGGCCGAGATCACCCTGCTGGGCACCTACACCTACACCACGGCCGATTTGCGCGCCACGGTGGATTTGCTCGCGCAAAACGTGCTGGGCGACCTCTCCTGGGTCGAGACCATGCCGCTGGCCGAGGGCGCGCGGGCGTTTTCGGCCCTGGACGCGGGCCAGATTGCCGCGAGCAAACTGGTGCTCGTGCCCTAAGGCTCAGGGCTCCACGCCGCCACCCAAGGCTTTGTAGAGCTGGGCCGTGCTGCCGAGCAATTGGCGCTGCACGCTGGCGAGGTTTTGCGCCGCCGCGAGCGCCTCGCGCTGCGCGTCCAGCCATTCCAACTGATTCGCCGCACCCTGTTGCAAGCGCGCCTCGACCAAGCGCAGGCGCTCTTGCTGGCTGCGCAGGTTCGCTGCCAAGGCAGTTTGCTGCTCGCTCAGGGTTTCGCGCGCGACCAGCAAATCGGCCACTTCGCGGAACGCTTGCTGCACCGTGCGCTCATACAGCGCCACGGCTTGAACCTGCCGTGCCTTGGCCAAGTCCAAATTACCCGCCGCCCGTCCGGCATCGAACAGGGGCTGCTGCAAATTGGGGTTGTAAGTCCACGCACGCGTGCCGCTGTCAAAGAGACCGCCTAAGCTTTGGCTGGCCGTGCCCAACGAGCCCGTGATCTGCATGCGCGGCAAGAAGGCCGCGCGTGCCGCGCCAATGTTGGCGTTGGCCGCCATCAGCCGCGATTCGCTGGCCTGCACATCGGGGCGGTTGAGCAACACGGCCGAGGACAGGTTGGCGCCCCAGGCCAAGCTCAGGGGCTGCGCGGCAAGCGGCAGGCCCGCGGGCAAATCTGCGGGTAGGCGTCCCCCCACGAGTACGCGCAAGGCATTCTCGGCCTGCGCGAGTTGGCGGCGCAGGGCGCTGGCCTCGGATTGTGCGTTGGCCAACGCGCCTTGGGCCAAGCTCACCTCCAGATCGCTCGCAGCCCCCACCTCGCGCTTGCGCTCGGTGAGTGCCAAGGTTTGCTGGCGGGCTTGCACGGTTTGGCTGAGCACCGCGTCGCGCGTTTGCGATTCAAGCACCAGGAAATAGGCGTTGGCGACATCGCTGATCAAGCCCAGACGCACCACCTGCTGGTCTTGGCGGCTGGCGACGAAATTGCGCCGCGCCGCTTCGCTCAGGTTGGCCACGCGGCCCCAGAAATCAAGCTCAAAGGCGAGCAAGGCGAGGTTGGCGTCGTAGCGATGGGTGGAGAGGGGCACGGGGTTGTTGTTCACCACGCCGGCAGGGGTGCGCGAGGCGGTGTGGCCCACGTTGACCCCCACATTGGGCAGTTGGTCGGCTTGCTGCACGCCCCAAAGCGCCCGCGCTTCCTCGATGCGCGCGAGCGCAAGGCGCAGGTCGTGGTTGTTGACCAAGGCGGTGCGGATGAGTGCTTGCAGACGCGCATCGGTGTAGAGGTCTTCCCAGCGCACGGCGCTTTGCGTTGCTGAGGCGCTGGCCGTGGCTGACCAGTTGGGGGGGAGGTCCACCACCGGACGCTCGTAAGTGGGCGCGAAATGACATGCGCCCAGCGTGAGCAAGGCGAGCAGCGAGAGCAGACGCCCGCGCGGCTTGGAGACGGTGCGTTTACGCATGGTCTTGCTCCTCGGAGGACTCAGGCGGGCGTGGCTTCTCGGGGAAGAGGCGGCGCACCACCACAAAGAACACCGGCACGAGGAAGACGGCCAGCACCGTCGCGCCAATCATGCCCCCCACCACACCGGTGCCAATGGCTTGCCGACTCTTGGCGCCGGCGCCACTCGAGAGCGCCAAGGGCAGCACGCCCAGAATGAAGGCGATGGAGGTCATCAAGATGGGGCGGAAACGCAGGCGGCAGGCCTCCAGCGTGGCTTCCAGCAAATCGCGCCCACTCGCGTGCAGGCTGCGCGCGAACTCAATGATCAAAATCGCGTTCTTCGAAGAGAGTCCAATGATGGCGATCAAGCCCACTTTGAAAAAGACATCGTTGGGCAGGCCGCGCAGCAAGACCGCGAGGATCGCCCCAAAAATGCCCAAGGGCACGACCAACAAAACGGCGAAGGGAATCGACCAGCTCTCGTAGAGCGCGGCCAGGGCCAAGAAGACCACCAGCACCGAGAGGGCAAAGAGGGCCGGGGCTTGGTTGCCCGAGAGCCGCTCCTCAAGCGAGGTGCTCGACCACTCGTAGCCAAAGCCCGGCGGCAGCTTGGCCGCGAGCGACTCCATGGCCGCCATGGCCTCGCCCGAGCTGTAGCCCGGCGCGGCCACGCCCGAGATCTTGGTCGACGGTAGGCCGTTGTAGCGGTCCACGCGCGGCAAGCCTGCGCCCCAACGGGCTTTGGTGAATTCGCCCAGCATCACCATCTCACCGCGGGTGTTGCGCACCGGCATGCGCAAAATAGCCTCGGGGGTGCGGCGCAAATCGGCATCGGCCTGCATCTGCACGCGCAGAATGCGGCCCTCGCGCAAGAAGTCATTCACGTAGGACACGCCGAGCATGGATTGCAGCGTCTCGTTCAAACCGGCCAAATCCACTGACAAAGCCCGCGCCTTGGCGCGATCCACTTCGAGCAACACCTGCGGCGCGGGCTCTTGGCCCTCGGGGCGCACATTGGCCAAGGCCGGGTGCGCAGCGGCCATGCCCAGCAGCTGGTTGCGCGCCTCGGTCAGGCGCTCACGCCCCAGTCCCGAGCGGTCTTGCAAGCGGAAGTCAAAGCCCCCGATGGCGCCGAGTTCAGGAATCGGGGGCACGTTCACACTCAACGCAAACGCCGATTTGATGGAAAACAAAAAGCCGTTGGCGCGCTGGATGACCGATTGCACCGATTGCCCGGGCGCGCGCCGTTCGTCCCAGTTCTTGAGTTTGACGAAGGTGAGGGCGGCGTTTTGGCCGCGCCCGAAGAACGAGAAGCCCAGCACCCCAATGACGTGCTCCACTTCGGGTTGCTTCAAGAAGTAGGCCTCGGCCTGCGCCAAAACCTCCTGGGTGCGCTCGCGGGAGGCGCCGGGCGGGAGCTGGATCATGCTGATGAAGTAGCCCTGGTCTTCGTCGGGCAGAAAGCTGCCCGGCAGTCGGGTGAACAAGGCCACGGTGGTGGCGCAAATCACGCCATAGACCACCAGCCAACGCCAGGGCCGCGCAATGAGGCGCGCGGTCTGACGCCCATAGCCCTCGCTCACGCGCACAAACTGGCGGTTAAACCACCCGAGCAAACCGGTCTCGGCCGCGGCATGGCCCTTCTCGATGGGCTTGAGCAGGCTCGCGCACATCGCGGGCGTGAGGGTGAGCGCCATCCAGGCCGAGAGCACCATGGTGAGCACCAAGGTCACCGAGAACTGGCGGTAGATGGCCCCAACCGAGCCCCCAAAAAAGGTCATGGGCACGAACACCGCGCACAGCACCAAGGTGATGCCAATGATGGCCGAGAGAATCTGGCCCATCGCCTTGCGTGTGGCTTCTCGGGGCGAGAGGCCTTCCTCGCTCATGATGCGCTCGACGTTCTCCACCACCACAATCGCGTCGTCCACCACAATGCCAATGGCCAGCACCATGGCAAAGAGCGTGAGCACGTTGAGCGAGTAGCCGAGCAGGTACAGGCCGGTGAAGGCGCCAAGCAAGGCCACGGGCACCACCACGGCGGGAATGAGCGTGGCGCGCAAGTTCCCGAGGAAGAGCCACATCACCAAGAACACCAAGATCATGGCTTCGATCAGGGTGTGCACCACTTCTTCAATGGACACCTGCACAAAGGGCGAGGTGTCGTAGGGCACGTCCCAGGCCACGCCCTTGGGGAAGAACGGTTCGAGCTCGCCCAAGCGCTGGCGCACCGCCTTGGCCACGTCGAGCGCGTTGCCGTTGGGCGCCACGCGAATGGCGATGGCCGCCGAGGCCTTGCCATCCACCCGCGCGAGGATGTTGTAGTCCTGCGCGCCCAGCTCCACGCGGGCCACGTCGCGCAGGTAGACCGCCGCGCCATCGGGCTGGGTCTTGACCAAAATGCGCTCGAAGTCCTCCACCCGACTCAAGCGGCTGCGCGCCAGAATCACGGCATTGAGTTGTTGGCCGGGCGGCGCGGGGTTCTGTCCCATCTCGCCCGTGGCCAGTTGCACGTTTTGCGACCGAATGGCCGCGCTCACGTCGTTGGGGGCCACCCCAAAGGACTGCATGCGGTTGGGGTCGAGCCAAACGCGCATGGAGTATTCGGTGCCAAAGAGGTTGGCCTCGCCCACACCCGGAATGCGGCGGATTTGATCGAGCACGTTGGCCGCGGCAAAACTGCCCAAGGCCACGTTGTCGCGGCTGTTGTCGGGCGAGGTGAGCACCACAAACATGAGGTAGTTGCGCTGCGGCTTGGTCACGGGCACGCCCAAGCGCCGCACGTCGTCGGGCAGGCGCGCCTCAATGCGCTTGTAGCGGTTTTGCGCCTCCACCGAGGCCAAATCGATGTTGGTGCCGGCCTCAAAGGTGAGGGTCAAGGTGCCCGTGCCGAGTTCGGAGGAGGACTCCATGTAGAGCAAGCGCTCGATGCCGTTCATCTCCTGCTCGATGAGGGCCGTCACGGTTTGCTCGATCACCTCGGCGGCCGCGCCAGGGTAGGTGATGTTGAAGGCAATGGCGGGCTGCGCCACCTGCGGGTATTGCGAGACCGGCATCTTGCGCAGCGAGAGCACGCCCGCGAGCACGATGCCGATGGCCACCACCCAGGCAAAGATGGGCCGGTCGATGAAGAATTTCGCCAGCATGACTTACTTCGCCGGGGCTTGGGCCACGCGCACCACGCTGCCCGGACGCGCTTTTTGCAGGCCGTCCACGATCACCCGCATGCCGGGTTTGAGGCCCGACTGCACGACCCAACGGTCCCCGCTCATGGCGCCGGTCTGAATGGGCACGGGGGCGACTTTGTCCTCCTCGCCCACCACCAGCACATACGGGCCGGCGTTGTTCATCATCACCGCGCGCTGGGGCACGGTCACGGCTTGGGCCATGCGCGCCTGGGGAATGCGCACGCGCACAAAGCTCCCCGGCATGAGCACTTGCTTGGGGTTGGGGAATTCGGCACGGTAGAACACGGCTCCGGTGTTGGGGTCTACCGTCTGTTCGCGCAGCTTGACCCGACCGGGGAGGGGGTAAATCGAGCCGTCATCCAAAATGAGTTGGGCCGTGGTGCTCACATCCCCGCTGAGCTGGCCACGCGCCATGGCCCGCTGCAAATCTTGCAACTCACGGCTGGGTTGGGTGAAGTTCACATACACCGGATCGAGTTGGTCGATCGCGGCCAAGGGCGTGCTCTCGCCGCGCCCGACCAAGGTGCCCTCGGTCACGAGCGCGCGGCCAATGCGCCCACTGATGGGGGCCACCACGCGGGCGTTCTCCAAATCGAGTTCGGCCCGGGCGAGCGCTGCGCTGGCTTGCTTTTGCCGCGCTTGCGCGGCTTCGAATTCCTGCGTGCTCACGGCGCGGGCTTCGAGCAGGGCTTGGGTGCGGGCGAGCACTTGGTTGGCGGCTTGCAAATCGGCCCGCGCGGCTTCGGCCGCCGCCGTCACGGTGCGCGCGTCAAGCTCAAACAAGGCCGCGCCTTGTTGCACCAAACTGCCTTCCTGGAATTGAACCCGTTGCACCACGCCCTCGACGCGGGCGCGCACCAAGGCGCTGCGCACAGCCTGCACACGGCCCGGCAGATCCGTGGTGAGCTCCACCTCGCCCACAGCGACGGTTAGCACGTTGACTTCCGGGGGCGGCGGGGCGTTACCCGCACCGGCGGGGGGCTTGGATTCAGTGGCGGGACCGCAGGCGGCTCGCCACAGGGCCAGCAGCGCCACGCCCAGGCGGGGGGTGGGTGGATAACCCATGGCAGCATCCTTTGCGCATCAGCGCTCACGTTGACAGTGGCTCCAACCGGGGCGGGTTTAGCGAAGGGCCTCCGGGGGCAGGTCGAGCGGACCCTTGCCACTGTATTTCTCGAGGTGAATATATATCACCGGCGTGATGAACAGCGTGATGACCTGTGAAAAAGTCAGACCGCCCACCACGGCTATTCCCAGCGGCATACGCAGCTCCGCCCCCGCGCCCAGCCCGAGGGCAATGGGCAGGGCGCCCATCATGGCGGCCAGGGTGGTCATCAAAATGGGGCGGAAACGAATCAGACAGGCGCTGCGAATGGCTTCGGTCGGGCTCATGCCCTGTTGGCGCTGGGCTTCCAGGGCAAAGTCGATCATCAAAATGGCATTTTTCTTCACGATGCCGATGAGCAGCAAAATGCCAATGGTGGCAATAATGGTCAGCTCAAGCCCAAAAAGCTGTAAAAACAGCAAAGCCCCAATGGCCGCCGAGGGCAAGCCCGCCAGAATGGTCAAGGGGTGGATATAGCTCTCATAGAGCACGCCCAAGAGCACATAAATCACCAACACCGCGCTGATGAGCAGAATGATCTGGCTCGATTGACCGCTTTTGAACACCGCCGCATCGCCGCCATAACTGGTGATGATCGAAGGCGGCACTTGCAGCTCCTGCACGAATTGTTCGAGCTTGGTGGTCGCGTCGCCCAAGGGGACGTTGGGGGCGAGGTTGAACGAGATGGTGACCGCGGGCAACTGGCCTTGGTGGTTCACCGCTGTGGGGCCCACAAAACGTTTGAAGGTGGCAAGACCGGCGAGCGGGACCAAGCGGTCCGTGGCGCGCCCCCGCACAAAAATGCTGGCGAGGTCGGATTCGAACTGGCGGCTCTCTTCCTCGGCTTCCAAAATCACCTGATAGGTGTTGACCGGGGTGTAAATGCTCGAGACCTGTTTTTCACCGTAAGCGGTGTAGAGGGCGTTGCGAATATCGGCCATGTTCACGCCCGCCGCGGCGGCTTTTTCACGGTCGATGTCCACCAACACATTGAGGCCGCGCATTTGCGAGTCGGTCGTGACGTCGCGAAACATGGTGTCGGCGCGCATTTTCTGCACCACCTTGTCTGACCATTCATTCACCCCAGCGAAGCCCACGCTCTGCAAAATGAACTGGTAGCGGCTCTTGCTCACTTTGCCGCCGAGTTGCAAGTTCTGGATCGGGCGCATGTAGACGTTGAGGCCGGGGGGGGTGCGGAACTTGGCGCGCAAGCCCTCCATCACCTTGGCCATGGGTTGGCGCTCGGACTTGGGCTTGAGGTTGAGGAACATGCGCCCGTTGTTGGGCAAGCTGCCGGTGTTGACGCCACCGCCCACGAAGGAGACCATGCTCGCCACATTGGGGTCGTTGCGCACCATCTCGGCCGCGCGGTCTTGCAAGGCGAGCATGGCTTTGAAAGAAATGTCCTCCGAGGCTTCGGTGGTGATTTGAATCTGCCCGATGTCCTCCTCGGGAAAAAAGCCCTTGGGAATCCAGTTGTAGAGCCCCACGGTAATGAAGAAGGTCGAGACGGCCAAGGCCAGCACCGTGCGCTGGTGCGCCAGGCACCAGTCGAGCGCGCTGGCGTAGCCATTGAGCACGCGGTGGAACAAGCGGTCAAACACCACCGTGAGCCAAACCTCGCGCGGCTCTTGGCCATGCTCGGGCAGGAACTTGCTGCACAGCATGGGCACGAGCGTGAGCGAGACGATGGCCGACACCAAAATCGAGAGCGTCACCACCACCGCGAATTCGCGAAACAGCAGGCCAATGGGGCCAGGCATGAAAAAGATCGGGATGAACACCGCCACGAGGGAAATCGAGATCGAGATGATGGTAAAGCCCACCTCCCGACTGCCTTTGAGCGAGGCTTGCAGCACGGGCATGCCTTCCTCCACGTGGCGCATGATGTTCTCGAGCACCACGATGGAGTCGTCTACCACCAGGCCCACGGCCAGGGTGATGGCCAGCAGGGACACGTTGTCGAGGCTATAGCCCATCCAGTACATCAGGAAAAAGGCGCCCACCAGGGAGACGGGCAAGCTCATGGCCGGAATGACCGTGGCGATGATGTGCTTCAAGAACAGGAAAATCACCAACACCACCAAGGCCACCGTGAGCAAGAGCGTGAGGTTCACGTCGTGGATGGCTTCCCGAATGGAGTTCGAGCGGTCATTGAGGGTGTGGACTTGCAGCGATTCCGGCATTTGCTTTTGAAACTGCGGAATCATGCGCTTGATGTTTTCCACCACCCGCACCGTGTTGGCGCCCGGTTGGCGCAGCACGGCAATCACAATCGAGCGCTCGCCCATGTAGGCGCCCATGGTCTTGACTTGCTCGTAGCTCTCCGAGACCACCGCCACATCGGCCAAGCGAATGGGCGAGCCATTGCGCTGCGCCACGATCAGGCGCGAGAACTCATGACCGCGCACGAGTTGGGGGTTGGCGTAGAGGGTGAGCGATTGGCGCGGGCCTTCGAGCACGCCCACGGGCGAGTTGGAGTTGGCCTTGCTGATGGCTTGCGACAAATCGTCCATCGTCAGGTTATGGGCGGCGAGTTTGTCGGGCTGGGCGCGCACGCGCACGGCATAGCGTTTCTGACCGTAGACCAGCACCTGCGCGACGCCATCGATGGTCGAGAGGCTGGGCGAGATCAGGTTTTCCGCGTAATCGCTGATTTCGGACAAATCCATCGAGGGCGAGGTCAGCGCCATGAGCAGCACCGGGGCGTCGGCTGGGTTGACCTTGCGGTAGGCCGGCGGCGTGGTCATCTCGATGGGCAAGCGGCGCTGCGCGCGCAAGAGCGCGGCTTGCACGTCCACGGCTGCGCGATCAATGTCGCGGTCGTTGTTGAACTCCAGCGTGACGGCGGTGGCCCCAATGAAGTTGGTGGAACTGATGACGGAGATGCCGTCGATGGTGGAGAACTCCTTCTCCAGCGGCAGCGCCACCGAAGCCGCCATGGTCTCCGGGCTGGCCCCGGGCAAGGTGGCGACCACCGAAATCACCGGGCTGTTGTAGCTGGGCAGGGCCGCTACCGGAATCTTGAAATAGGCGATCGCGCCCGCCACCACGGTCGCCACCGACAGCAGCACGGTCATGACCGGGCGACGGATGCAGAGTTCGGAAATGTTCATGGCTTGGCGTTGCCTTGGCTGGCCGGCGCGCTCGCACCCGAGGCGGCGCTGGCCGCGCCCGATGCACCCCCAGCGGGCGGTTTGGCTGCGGCCTCACGCACCTTGCCGCCGGGGCGCAGGCTTTGCTTGCCTTCGACCACCACCCGGTCACCGGCGTTCACACCGGTGATCACGCTGGTCCCCTCAAATTGGGTGACCACCTTGATGGGCTTGAGGCTGACCGTCTCGTCCTCGCCCACCACATAGAGTTGCTCGCCCCGCGGCGTCATGAAAATCGCCGCGGTGGGCACCACCAGCGCGTCGGAGATCACCCCCGCCGAGAGAACCAAGCGCACGAACTGGCCCGGGAGGAGGAGTTGCTCGCGGTTATCGACACGCGCCTTGGCCTTGACCGAGCCCACGGCGGCATCCACCTGGTTGTCGATCACGAACACCGTGCCTTTGTGCTTGCGCTTGGCGAGCTCAAAGCTGATGGTCGCGGCATGGCCGTCGCGTTGCGCGGCAAGCAGCTCGGCCAGACGCGATTCCGGAATCGTGAACTGCACATGAATGGGGTCGATTTGCGTGATCGTCGCCATCGCCCCCTGGGCCGTCGTTGCCGTGGCGGTGGTGGTGGTCGAGACCGTGTTGCCGGGCGTGACCAGCGAGCCGGTGAAGACATTGATGATGCCGATGCGCCCGTCGATGGGCGAGCGAATGGTGTCGTAGGCCAGTTGGGCTTGCGCGGCGCGCACCGCGGCGGTGGCGGATTTGGCGTTGGTGAGCGCGGTGTCCACAGCACTTTGGGAGACAAAGTTTTGTTTCACCAACTCTTGCGCGCGGGCGAGTTGGCGCTTGGCGTCCTCCTCGGCGGCGAGCGCTTTCTCCAGACTGGCTTGGTTGACGTGGGTGTCGAGCGTGAAGAGCAAGTCACCCTTGCGCACCGCTTGGCCATCGCGCACATGCACCGTGCGCACGACATTGGTGACCTGCGGGCGCACATCCACCACATTGGCTGCCACCGTGGTCCCGGTGGTCTCGATGAGGATGGGGAAATCCTTTTTGGCCACGGGGGTGGTGACAACGGTTTGGACGCCGCCGCCCTTGGGGGCAGAGGGAGCTGTCTCAGGGGCCGCCCCGTAAAAGTAAACCCCCGCAGCTATCGCGGCCGCAAGCAAGAACCACAAAATCTTTTTCATAAGGCCGTCGATCCCCTTATTCTTCGTTGGGTCATTTTCGCATGCGAAACCCTTTTTCGTTGTCGCACCCCGCGCCATCGCTTAAGGTGTTTGCGCAATCAAGGGTTAACCCTTGATACATTCATGCTTCAGTAGGACATGCGGCGGCGGCGTGCGCCCGCATCGGCGCGGCAGGGTATAAATCGACACCAGTGATTGACACAGAAAGACGCAGCATGGACACCCTGAAGTTTGGCAGCGGCCAAGACATTCCCCGCATGGAAGACGACGCGCTCTTGCGCGGACGGGGGCGTTTCACCGATGACTTTCAACCTGCGGGGCAACTCCACTTGGTGTTTTTGCGTTCGCCCCACCCCCACGCGCGCATTCGCCACCTCGACGCCGAGGCCGCGCGTCAGGCCCCCGGTGTGCGCCTGGTGCTCACCGGCGCGGAGGTCAAAGCCCAAGGCTTGCCGCCCATGGCGGGGGTGATGAACTTCACCCGCGCCGATGGCTCGCCCGCCGCCTCACCCCAGCGCCCCGTGCTCGCCATCGACCACGTGCGCTTTGTGGGCGAGTGTGTGGCCGCGGTGGTGGCGCAGACGCGCCAGCAAGCGCTCGACGCGGCCGAGTTGATCCTGGTCGATTACGAAACCCTGCCCCACGCCGTCACCTTGGAAGACGCTTTGGCCCCGAATGCGCCTGCGCTGAGCGCCGCGTCGGACAACCGCGTGGCCGAGACGCGCTATGGC
>VEQC01000267.1 GCA_018883455.1 Limnohabitans sp.
CCCCTTAAGTTATCTCCCGAGGTGCGCAAAGACGCACCAAAAACGAGCAAATTTTCCAAGGATTGCCAATGGACGCACTAAAACAGGGCGCGGATGCGCTTTTTATCTTGCTTGGCGCCATCATGGTGCTTGCCATGCATGCCGGTTTCGCCTTTTTGGAGTTGGGCACGGTTCGCAAAAAGAACCAAGTAAATGCTCTGGTCAAGATTCTGGTGGACTTCTGTGTGTCCACGCTGGCCTACTTCGCTGTGGGTTATGGCGTGGCTTATGGCAGCAGTTTTCTGGTCGGCGCAGAGGTGCTGATCGAAAAAAACGGCTATGAGCTGGTGAAGTTCTTCTTCCTGCTCACGTTTGCCGCGGCCATTCCGGCCATTGTCTCGGGAGGCATTGCCGAGCGCGCGCGTTTTGGGCCGCAATTGATTGCCACGGCCGTGATCGTGGGTCTGGTCTATCCCTTTTTCGAGGGCATTGCCTGGAACCAGCACTTTGGCTTCCAAGCTTGGGTCAAGACACTCACGGGCGATGAGTTTCACGATTTCGCAGGCTCGGTGGTGGTGCACGCGGTGGGGGGATGGATTGCCTTACCCGCGGTGCTTCTGCTGGGCGCGCGCAGTAATCGCTATCGCAAAGACGGCGCCATGTCGGCCCACCCACCCTCGAGTATTCCCTTCTTGGCACTCGGTGCCTGGGTTCTGATTGTGGGCTGGTTCGGCTTTAACGTCATGAGCGCCCAAACGCTGGACAAAATCTCGGGCCTGGTGGCGGTGAACTCTCTCATGGCCATGGTTGGGGGCACCTTGGTGGCCCTGGTCGCCGGCCGCAATGACCCCGGTTTTGTGCACAACGGCCCCTTGGCCGGTCTGGTGGCGGTTTGCGCGGGCTCAGACCTCATGCACCCCCTGGGCGCCTTGGTGGTTGGCGGTGTGGCCGGTGGTTTGTTTGTCCTCATGTTCACGCTCACGCAAAACCGTTGGCGCATTGACGATGTTTTGGGCGTCTGGCCCCTGCATGGGTTGTGCGGCACCTGGGGGGGCGTGGCTGCTGGGGTGTTTGGCACCACGGCCCTCGGGGGTCTGGGCGGGGTGAACCCCAGCGCGCAGCTATTGGGTACCGCCTTGGGCGTGGGTTGGGCCTTGGTAGGTGGTTTTGTGGTTTACGGCAGTCTTAAAATGCTGGTCGGTCTGCGCATGACGCAGGAAGAAGAGTTTGACGGCGCCGACCTCACCGTGCACCAGATCAGCGCGACACCCGACCGAGAAGTGTCCTGGTAAGGCTCAAAACCCCCTGTTTTTCGTGGTTTTTTGCACATATAGGGGCAAATACGGGGCTTTTTATCGACACTCTGCCTGATAATGTTTCGACCCCGGGTACGCTCGGGTCCAATTAGTGATCGGTCGGTTTCACGGTATCCGCAGGGACTCCATCGCTTTCTTTTTCTTGTTTCAGGAGTCCCTTGATGGGCAACAAACTCTATGTGGGCAATCTGCCCTATTCCGTGCGTGATGGCGATCTCGAACAAGCGTTCAGCCAATTCGGGCAAGTCTCGAGCGCCAAGGTCATGATGGAGCGTGACACCGGTCGTTCCAAAGGTTTCGGCTTTGTCGAAATGGCCAGCGAGCCCGAGGCCCAAGCGGCCATTCAGGGCATGCACGGGCAAGCCCTCGGCGGACGTAATTTGGTGGTCAATGAAGCGCGCCCCATGGAGCCCCGCCCCCCACGTAGCGGTGGTGGTGGTTATGGTGG
The DNA here is from genome assembly GCA_018883455.1 of Limnohabitans sp. Classification (GTDB taxonomy): domain Bacteria; phylum Pseudomonadota; class Gammaproteobacteria; order Burkholderiales; family Burkholderiaceae_C; genus Limnohabitans. The sequence goes on from VEQC01000267.1 coordinate 1,744, forward strand.
CGGCGGTGGCGGTGGCAACCGTGATGGCGGCTTTCGCAGCCCCTACGGTGGCGGTGGCCGCTCCGGTGGCGGTGGCGGTGGCCGCGGCGGCTACTGATTAACGCTCGCTGGCGGAGGGGGGCCGTGGCATGACCAGACCACGCACGCGCCCCTCCAAAGTGACTTGCCGGGTGCTGTCGTCGTAACTGAACCGATCCGCACTGAATTGATCCTCACCTCGCGTGAATTGCATCGGCAAGTGACTCTGCATGCGGTCCGGATCTGACTGCACGCGTAAGTATTCCCCTGTGTAGACCTGTTGGGGCTGACCTGCGCCGGCAGGTTTCGTCACGCGCACGCTCCCGCGTAACTCCAACTGGTCGCCCATGCCGTTGAGCGTGGCTTGGTTGGCCTGGGTGAGCGTTTCCTGGCCATCCTTGTTGCGGCTGCGCAGTCGCACGCGGTCCAACTCGGCGCTGTCGTCATCGGCGTAGTGTCTGGCCTCTTCGCCAAAAATTTCCGTGCGCAAGCGGCCCTGTGCGTCATACACGCGTAAAGCCACTCCGCTCATGCGGTAGTCGGGCTCGTGGCGCACGGGGCGCTCCGCTGGCGGCAGGGCTTCGGGCGGCGTGCTGCGCACCAACCACCAGGTCACCAAGGCCAAAACGGCCATGAGCATGAGCGGCAGGTACAGCGCCACGCGGTCCCAGCCGCGGCGCACGCCGAGCCAGAGCGCGGGCAAGGGGTTCATTGCATCGCCTCATGCCAAAAACGGGCATAGTGCCCACCCGCCGTGAGCACCAAATCGCAGAGCTCGCGCGCCGCGCCATCGCCGCCTCGGCGCTGGGTCACGTAGTGCGCGATGGCCTGCACTTCTGCATGGGCTTGCGCGGGGGCACACGCCAAGGCCACGCGACGCAACACCGCAAGGTCGGGCCAGTCGTCCCCCATGGCCGCAGCCTGCGCCCAAGTCAGGCCCAGCGTTTGGAGGATTTCTTGGGCCGCAGGGGCTTTGTCTTCGGTGCCAAAGCGGGCGCGGGTGATGCCCAAGGCTTTGAG
>VEQC01000065.1 GCA_018883455.1 Limnohabitans sp.
TGCTGCACCCGCATCGGTGGCCACACCCGCCCCGAATGCCGCTTCCCGGCCCTGATGGCCTGGTCACACCGCAAGCTTGCCTTGGCGGTGTGCGCTTTCGTGTGATGGCTCTGGCATCGGGGGGCGCGTGGCATGGGGCCGACGCGCCTCGCCCCGTCTGACTCAGTCTTTGGCGCCCAAACTCAAGGCGCGCTCGCGGCTTTGCGCCAGTTCCGCGGCGGCAGGGGCTTGCAAGGGCCAGCCCTGCATGTGGTTTTGGCAAATGGCTTGCAGACCGTCGATCCACGCCGCATCGTCGTTGAGGCAAGGGATATAGCCCATGGTCTCGCCACCGGCGTGCAGGAACGCCTCACGCGCTTCTTGGTTGATTTCTTCCAGGGTTTCCAGGCAGTCGGCGGTGAACCCGGGGCAGATCACATCGACCTTGCGCACCCCCGCCTGGGCCATGGCAATGAGGGTGGGCTCCGTGTAGGGTTCGAGCCACTTGGCCTTGCCAAAGCGCGATTGGAAGGTCACCACGTAGTCCTCGGCGCCAAGCCCCAGGGCGGTGGCCAGCAGGCGGCCGGTTTTGTGGCACTCGCAGTGATAGGGGTCGCCCAGCTGCAGCGTGCGCTCGGGCACGCCGTGAAAACTCATGACCAATCGTTCGCTGCGGCCATTCTCCGCCCAGTGGCGGCGCACGCTTTGCGCAAGCGCTTCAATGTAGCCTGGGTGATCGTGGTAGCGGTTGACAAAGCGCAGCTCGGGCAAATGACGCACCTTCAGGCCCCAGCGGTAGACCTCGTCGAACACACTCGCGGTGGTGGTCCCGGAGTACTGGGGATAGGCGGTGACGACCAGGATGCGCTGCACGCCGGCTTCTTTGAGCTTGTGGAGTTCGTCCACGATGGCCGGAGAGCCATAGCGCATCGCGGCGTGAACCCGGATGGGCAGGCCCTTGGCTTCAAAAGCGGCTTGGAGTTTCTCGGCTTGGCGCAGGGTCCAGACTTTGAGGGGCGAGCCCGCCACGGTCCAGATGCTGGCGTACTTGGCGGCCGATTTGGCGGGACGCACCCGCAAGATGATGCCGTGGAGAATGAGCAACCAGAGCAGGCGAGGAATCTCCACCACCCGTCCATCGCCCAAAAACTGAGCAAGGTAGCGGCGCAGGGCGGGTGCGGTGGGCGCCTCAGGCGTACCCAGGTTGCACCAAAGCACGGCCGTGCGGGGGGCCTGACCGTGGCGGTAGGTCGGTTCCGAATGAAAGTGTGGGGACATGGGCATCCTGCTATTCTCGCCGAGTCATGATCGATCCTGCCCACGTTCGCGCGATAACCCTCGATTTGGACGATACCCTGTGGCCCATCACCCCCACCATCGTCCAGGCCGAGGCCCAGCTTCAAGCTTGGTTGAGCCAACACGCGCCCCGCACGGCCAAGGCCTGTGAGAACCCCGAATTCCGTCGCACTGCGCGCGCTCAGGTGAATGCCGCGCACAGCGCCCAGGCCCACGATTTGAGCCATCTGCGCCGCGAGGCTATCCGGGCTTGCCTAGAAGCCGCGGGCGACGACCCCGGCTTGGCCGAGCCGGCCTTCGAGGTGTTTTTTGAGGCACGCCAGCGCGTCACGCTCTATCCGGGCAAGCGTGAGGCGCTGCAACGCCTGAGCCAGCGCTACCCCCTCATCGCGCTCTCCAATGGCAATGCCGATGTGTTTCGCACGGAGGCCGGGCCATTTTTCAAAGCCGCGGTGAGCGCGCGCGCGGTGGGGGTGGCCAAACCCGATCCGCGCATCTTTGCGGCCGCCGCCCAAGCCGCAGGCGTACCTGCCCAGTTCGTGCTGCATGTGGGGGACGATCCCCACTCCGATGTACACGGGGCACGCCAGGCCGGCATGATGGTGGTCTGGCTCACCCCAGAGCCACAGACCTGGTCGAGCGAGGCGCCGCCGCCTTGGCAGCTCACGCACCTAAGCGAGCTCTGCGATCACCTGCTCGGCTGAGCGCACCGCGCCTTCGAGCGTGGCGGGGTAGGGGCCTTCGACGTAATCCCCCGCGGCCCACAGGTGCGGCGCAATGGCCGCCGGCGGACGACGCAAACCCACGCTGCAAGCGAAGGTCGCGCGCCGCTCCACCACGCAGCTGAGCACGGTCAATTGCGGCAAGCCCAACTGGTCGCGCAACTGGCGCAACACCCCTTCGGACAAGGCATCTCGCTCGGTCTGGCAGGCACTCACCACCGCGGCGAGCACGCCCGTCTGCCCAAGCAGGCGCTCGCGACAGAACACAAATTGGGCCGGCGACTGCGCGTGGCTGTGCAAGGCCATCATGCTGCGCGGCAAACCGCGGTAGCCCGGGTCATGGCAACGCACATAAACCGTGGCAATGGCCTCGTATTCGAGGGCGCTGGCCAGGCCTGACCAAGTGGGGTGGTGGGGGGCGGTCAGGCGTGCGGCCTCGCGCGGCGGCAGGGCCAGCACCCACGGCGTTTGCGCGCTTGGGGCGGGGAAACCGCTGGCGCTTGCCGCGAGGCTGGTGAGGCGCGTGCGTGATCGCCATTCGACCCCGCGCGCGCGAAGCCAGGCGATGGCGGCGTCCGGGCCGAGGGCGTTCAAATCGGCCCGCGGCAAGCACAAATCACTGCCACCCCGCACCAGCCAAAGGGCGTCATGCAGCACGCGCCACCAAACGCGCGCGCTCGCCTGCGCCAGCGGCGTGTTGAGCGCGGACAAACACAAAGGCTCCACCCAGCTGCGGATGAGGGATGCGGGCAGCTGTTCCCGAACGCACCACAGCGCCACGCTCTCGTCTTGCGCGTGCGGCCAGTGGGGCCCGTGCCAGCGCAACTTCAAGCCCACGCGCAAGAGGGCGCGGCGCGAGGCGGCGTCTAGGCCGCGGCTGCGCCAAAGGCCCAAGAGCAAGTTCAGGGGCTCTGGCCCCGGGGCGAGTACCAAGCCCAGGCCTTGCGGGTCGCGCAAGTCGAGGGGGATGCGCTCGAAGAGCGCGTCGGCGTGCAAGCCCACCGTTTCGAGCAAGGCCAGACATCGGGCGTAAGCACCAATCCAGATGTGTTGGCCGTTGTCGAGCGCGAGTCCTTCCACGGCGTGGGGCAGGGTGCGCGCACGGCCGCCCGGGCGATCGGTGGCCTCGACCAAAGTCACCCGATGTCCCGCCCGAACCGCCGCGACCGCAGCGGCCAGACCGGCCCAGCCCGCTCCGAAGACATGAAGGTGGGCCAAGGGCGTGGGCCTCAGAAGCGGCCCAGGGCCTGCATCTTCCAGGCCAGCCAGAATTTACGCAGCGGGGTGAGCGTGACGCGCTGTTGCAGCACGGGGAAGTCGCGTTGCTCAATCTCGCGCAGCAGCTGTCGGTAAATGCTCGCCATCATCAAACCGGGTTTTTGCGCCTGCCAGTCTTTGGCGGGGAGCAAGGCGAGCGCCTGATCGTAGAGGGCATGCGCTTGCGCGGCTTGATCCCGCATGAGGGCGAGAAAGCGCTCGGAGGGAATGCGTTGCAGAATTTCATGCGCCTTCACGTCAAAGGCTTGCAAGGTGTTGACGGGCAGGTAAATGCGACCGCGCAGCGCGTCCTCGCCCACATCGCGAATGATGTTCGTGCGTTGCAGCGCTTGCCCCAAGGTGTGGGCGTAAGCAGTGGTGGCGGGGTCAGACTGACCAAAAATGCGCGCCGAGACTTCGCCCACCACGCCGGCGACCAAATGGCAATAACGCGTGAGGTCGGCATCGTCCAAGTAGCGGGTTTGCTGCAAGTCCATGGCGCAACCCTCGATGATCTGCAACAAGGGCTTGGCGGGGACATCAAACATTTGCGCGCAGGGCATCCAGGCCTGCAAGACCGGGTGCTGGGCGCTGCCCGCATAAGCCTGCTCGACGGCTTGGTGCCACCAAGCGAGCTTTTGTTGCGCCACCGAGGGGTCGCTCACCTCGTCCACCACGTCATCGACTTCGCGACAAAACGCGTAAAAGGCCGTGATGGCGGCGCGCCGTGGGGGCGGCAGGAAAAGGAAGGCGTAGTAGAAGCTACTGCCGGATCCGGCGGCTTTTTCTTGAACGTATTGCTGGGGCGTCATGACCGCTGGGATTATCGGGGATGCCACCAAAGCGCGCGCCACACCAATAAAGGCACATCGCGCGCACCGAGTTTGGGGCGGGGTGGGGCCAAGGGCCGCTCTCCCAAGCCCGGGGCGCTCGCCTCCAATTGCCCCAGGATATGCAAGCCCCCTTGCACCACCAGGCGCAGCTCCCAGCCTGCACGGCCCGGGACCCGTCGCGCCAATGGCGCGCCCTCGTGCATGAGTGCACGCGCCCAGGCCAGGGCCGAAGTCCAGGTTTCCGTGCGAGGCAGGTAGTCGCGCTCGCGGGCCAGGTCGCGGGCGCGGTCTTGCCAGAAATTGATGAGCTGTAGGGCCGAACAAATCGCATCGCTCTGGGCCAGCGAGCGCTCATCGCGCACGCCCCAGAAGTGCAGCAACAAGCGCCCCACGGGGTTGGCCGAGCGACGGCAATAGTCGAGCAACGCGTCCCGGTCGGCAAAGCCGTGCTGGGGACCCGTCTCGCGCGCGTCCTGCATGAAGGCGTCGAGCAGGTCGAGGAGGGGGGCTAGCGGGGTGTTGAAGGCGCGCAGCTGGGGCCACAGGGGGGTGAAGACCTCGGGCCAGCGGGGGGCTATGCCGCCTTCGGCGCGCCAGACCGAACGTTCGTGATCCCAACCGCTGCACAGGATGTCGCGAAAGGCTTGCAGGTCGGCCAGCCGCTCTGCGGCGCTCGCCTCCCCCTCGTCGGCCAAGTCGTCAGCAGTACGGGCAAAGCCATACAGCGCCAAAATGGGCGGGCGCAGCCGCGGGGGACAAAGCCACGAGGCGACTGGGAAGTTTTCGTAATGGTCTATCCCCTGCATGGCCGGGGATTTTCGCTGGGTTTGGAAAAGCCCTTAGAATCCGCTAATAACCAATCGGTCATTAATCTGATTTATCGGAATTCCCATGCAATCGAAGTTTGCTCTCATGGGCTGGAGCGTTGGGGGGGCCTTGTGCCTGTCCTTGCTCACGGCTTGCCAAAAAGCGCCGCCTGCGCCTGAGCCCGTCCGTGCGGTCAAGCTCTTGACCTTGGGCGCGAACGCGGGTAGCCAGATGCTCGAGTTCTCGGCCGATGTGCGGGCGCGGGTGGAGTCGGTGTTGTCGTTTCGCGTGGCGGGCAAGCTCAGCACCCGCCCGGTGGAGCTCGGCCAGCGTGTGGCGGCTGGCGCCGTCTTGGCGCAGCTCGACCCCCTCGACTATCAAGCCCAGGCCCAAGCCGCCAGCGCCCAATTGACCGCGGCGCAAACCGCCCGTGACGTGGCCGAAGCAGATTACACCCGTTACCAAAACCTCTTTGCGCAGGGTTTCATCAGCGCGGCTGAGTTGGAGCGGCGTGAAGCCAGCCTCAAGGCCGCCAGAGCGCAATGGCAACAAGCCCAAGCGCAGCAAACGGTGCTCGGCAATCAATCCCAATACACCCGCTTGCTCGCCGATGGGGCCGGGGTCGTCACTGCCATCGAGGCCCAGCCCGGGCAAGTCCTCGCGGCCGGTCAGCCGGTGTTGCGCTTGGCCCTCGATGGCGCGCGCGACGTGGTGTTCGCGGTCGGGGAAGACCGCCTACGCGATTTGCGTCTGGGCGCAGAGGTCTCGGTGACGCCTTGGGGTCAGGAGAAAACTTGGAGCGCGCGCGTGCGCGATGTGGCCGCGCAAGCCGATCCCGTCACGCGCACTTTCTTGATCAAAGCCGAGCTCGCGGCGGGCCATGGCCTGCCCTTGGGGGCGACGGCGACCGTGCGCCTCAAGCCCACGACTCAAGCCACGGCCTCTGCCTTGCGCTTGCCCACCAGTGCGCTGCGCCAAGAGGGCGGCAAAACCTGGGTGTGGGTGCTCGACGCCACCCAAATGACCGTGCAGCCCCAAGAGGTGAGTTTGGGCGCGGTGCAGGGCAACGAGGTGGAGGTGCAAAGCGGCTTGCAACCTGGCCAAGAAGTGGTTGCCACCGGCGTGCACGTGCTCACAGCGGGTCAAAAGGTCACCCGCTACCAGACGCGTCCCTGAGGCCCCGCCATGCAAGGATTTAACCTCTCCCGCTGGGCCATCGAACACCCAGCGCTCACGCGCTACCTGATGGTGGTGCTCATGGTCTTGGGCTTCGCGTCGTATTTCCAACTCGGCCAGGACGAAGACCCCCCCTTTACCTTCCGCGCCATGGCCATCCGCACTTATTGGCCGGGGGCCACCACGCAGCAAGTGGCCGACCAAGTGACAGACAAGATCGAGAAGGTGCTGCAGGAAGTGCCCTATGCCGACAAAATCCGCAGCTACTCCAAGCCCGGCGAATCGGTCATCATTTTCCAACTCAAAGACACCTCCAAGCCGGGCGAGGTCGCCCAGATTTGGTACACCGTGCGCAAGAAAATTGGCGATGTGCGCTACACCTTGCCCCAAGGGGTGCAGGGGCCATTCTTCAACGACGAATTTGGCGATGTGTTTGGCGTGATTTACGCCTTGCGCGCGCCGGGCTATAGCCAGGCGGAAGTCAAGCGCTTTGCCGACGATGTGCGCCAGCAACTCCTGCGTGTGGCCGATGTGGCCAAGGTCGAGCAGTTTGGCGTGCAAGACGAAAAGCTCTTTGTCGAGATCTCCCAAAAGCGGTTGAGTCAGCTCGGCTTAGACATCAGCGCAGTCATTGCCCAAATCGGTCAACAAAACAGCGTGGACTCTGCGGGCGCCTTGCACACCCCACTCGATGTGGTGCAGCTGCGCATCTCGGGCAAGTTTGAGACCGCCGAACAACTCGCCGCCATGCCGGTGCGGGGGAGTTCGGGGCAGCAATTGCGTTTGGGCGATGTCGCGCGCGTTTGGCGCGGTTATGTCGATCCCGCCACGGTCAAGGTGCGTCACCAAGGCGAGCCGGTTATCGCGCTGGGGGTTTCCATGGCCAAGGGGGGCGACATCATCGCCCTCGGCCACGCCCTCAACGAGGCGACACGCCAAATCGCGCAGACCCTGCCCGCTGGGGTCGAGCTCGTCAAGTTCCAAGACCAGCCCGATGCCGTGAGCCGCTCGGTCAACGAGTTCGTACGTGTCCTCATCGAGGCCGTGGCCATTGTGCTGGCGGTGAGTTTCCTCTCCTTGGGCCTGCACCGGGGAGGGCGCTTTGGCTGGTATGTCGACATGCGCCCAGGTTGGGTGGTGGCCATCACCATTCCGCTGGTGCTCGCCATGACCTTCCTTGTCATGCACTACTGGGGCATTGGCCTGCACAAAATTTCGCTCGGCTCGCTCATCATCGCCTTGGGCTTGTTGGTGGACGACGCCATCATTGCGGTGGAGATGATGGTGCGCAAGCTCGAAGAGGGCTATGACCGGGTGCGTGCCGCCACTTACGCCTACGAAGTCACGGCCATGCCCATGCTCACCGGCACCTTGATCACGGCGGCGGGCTTTTTGCCCATTGGCATCGCACGCTCGACGGTGGGCGAATACACCTTTGCGATTTTTGCGGTCACCGTGATAGCCTTGCTGCTGAGTTGGTGGGTCTCGGTCTTTTTCGTCCCCTACCTTGGCACTTTGCTGCTCAAGAGCCGACCGATGCCCGACGATGGGCAATTGCATGAGCTGTTCGACACCCCCTTTTATCAGCGGTTTCGCCGCCTCGTGACGTGGTGCGTGGTGCATCGCTGGCAAGCCATTGGCTGGACCCTGGCGCTCGTGGTGCTCGGCTTCTTGGGCATGGGCAAGGTCCAGCAGCAATTCTTTCCGGACTCCAACCGGCCCGAGATTTTGGTGGACGTCTGGTTTGCCGAGGGCACGTCCTTTGCGGCCAATGAGGCCGTGACCGCGCGCATCGAAAAACGCCTGCTGGCGCTCGAAGGGGTCGCCTCGGTGGACACTTGGGTGGGCTCGGGCGTGCCGCGTTTTTACCTCCCCCTCGATCAAATTTTCCCCCAGACCAACGTCTCGCAAATCATTCTCTTGCCCCATTCCTTGCGCGAGCGGGAGCAGCTGCGCCTGCGCTTGCCCGAGATCTTGGCGCAAGAGTTTCCCGAGGCGCGCGCACGCGTGAAACTCTTGCCCAATGGCCCACCGGTGCCCTATCCGGTGCAGTTCCGTGTCGTGGGGCCCGAGCCCTCGGTGCTGCGCGAGCGCGCCGACGCCGTCAAGGCCATTTTCCGCGCCAACCCCAACACCCGCGGCGTCAACGACAACTGGAACGAATCGGTCAAAGTCATCCAGCTCGAAATCGACGCCACCAAGGCGCGCGCCCTCGGGGTCTCGCACAGCGCGATTGCCCAAGCGGTGCGCACCTTGCTGGTGGGCTCGACCATCGAGCAATTCCGCGAGGACAACAAGCTCATCGACATTGTGTTGCGCCAACCCTTGGCCGAGCGCGAACGCCTGAGCGATTTGGGCAACGCCTATGTCCCGACGGCGAGCGGGCGCCTCATTCCCCTCACCCAAGTGGCCAAGCCGGTCTTGACTTGGGAGCCCGGCGTCATGTGGCGCGAGGGTCGGGAATATGCGATCACGGTGCAAAGCGACCTCATTGAAGGCTTGCAGGGCGCGACGGTCACCAACCAGTTGCTGCCGCAACTGCGCGAGCTTGAATCGCGCTGGCGCGAGGCCGACGGCGGGCGCTACCGCATCGATGTGGCGGGCGCCGTGGAGGAAAGCGCGCGTGGCTCGAGCTCCATTGCCGAGGGCATGCCCATCATGCTCTTTATCACCTTCACCCTCTTGATCCTGCAGTTGCAGAGCTTTAGCCGAGCCCTCTTGGTCTTCATCACGGGCCCGATGGGCATTGCCGGCGTGGCCATGGCGCTTTTGGTGCTCGATCGCCCGTTTGGCTTTGTGGCCTTGCTTGGGGTGATCGCGCTCATGGGCATGATCCAGCGCAACTCCGTCATCTTGATCGACCAGATCGAGCAAGACCGAGCCGCTGGCTTACCGGCCTGGGAGGCCGTGGTGGAGTCGGCCGTGCGGCGCTTGCGCCCCATCGTGCTCACCGCCGCGGCGGCGGTTTTGGCCATGATTCCGCTCACCCGCAGCGTCTTCTGGGGGCCGATGGCCGTGGCCATCATGGGCGGACTCATGGTGGCCACGGTGCTCACCCTGCTGGCCCTACCAGCCATGTATGCCGCATGGTTTCGCATCGAAGTCCCCGAAAAGGCCCTCCGAAACGGATAAAATGGCAAGTTGACCGATTTCACCGGGCGGTCTGTTTCGACAGGCCGCCCGTTGTGTTTCTTGACACCGCGCGGGTGGCGAAATTGGTAGACGCACCAGGTTTAGGTCCTGACGCCAGCAATGGTGTGGGGGTTCGAGTCCCCCCCCGCGCACCAGCTTTTTCAGCCAGCCCCCCGGTGGCTGGCTTGCCGTAGGAATTTAGGAGAATCCGCATGTCCGTGACCGTTGAAACCCTCGAAAAACTCGAGCGAAAAATCACCCTGTCCCTGCCCGTTGACACCATTTCCAACGAAGTTGACAAGCGCCTCAAGCGCCTGGCGCGTCAGGTCAAGGTCGATGGCTTTCGCCCTGGCAAGGTGCCCATGAACATCGTGGCCCAACGCTACGGCTATTCCGTCCACTACGAAGTCATGAACGACAAAGTGGGCGAGTTGTTCAGCCAAGCGGCCAACGAAGCCAAGCTGCGCGTGGCGGGCCAGCCCCGCATCACGGAAAAAGAAGGCGCCCCCGAAGGCCAAATGCTTTTTGACGCTGTCTTTGAGGTCTACCCCGAAGTCAAACTGGGCGAACTCAGCGGTCTCTCGGTTGAGAAAGTCACCGCCAGCGTGGACGATGCGGCCATCGAGCGCACCATCGACATCCTGCGCAAGCAGCGCCGCACCTTCGCCCAGCGCGGTCTGGACAGCGCCGCCCAAGACGGCGATCGCGTGACCATCGATTTCGAGGGCAAGATCGACGGCGAGCCCTTCCAAGGGGGCAAGGCCGAAGACTTCCAATTCCTCTTGGGCGAAGGCCAGATGTTGCAGGAATTTGAAAACGCCGTGCGCGGCATGAAGTCGGGCGAGAGCAAAACCTTCCCCCTGAACTTCCCGGCCGACTACCACGGCCAAGACGTCGCGGGCAAACAGGCCGATTTTCTGGTCACGCTCAAAAAAGTGGAGGCCTCGCATTTGCCCGAAGTGACCGATGAGATGGCCAAATCCCTGGGGGTGACCGAAGGCACGGTCGAGGCACTGCGCGGCGACATCCGCAAAAACCTCGAGCGTGAACTCAAGTTCCGCCTGCAAAACCGCAACAAGCAAGCCGCCCTCGACGCCTTGGTCAAGCAAGCCGAACTCGACTTGCCCAACGCCAGCGTGCAAGCCGAAATCGAGCGCATGGTCGAAGGCGCTCGTGCCGACCTCAAAGCGCGTGGCATCAAGGACGCCGACAAAGCCCCCATCCCTGATGACATCTTCCGCCCCCAGGCCGAGCAACGCGTGCGCATGGGCCTCGTGGTGGCTGAACTCGTTCGCTCGCACGAACTCCACGCCACGGCCGAGCAGGTCAAGGCGCACATTGAAGAGCTCGCCTCAGGCTACGAGAAGCCCGAAGAGGTGGTGCGCTGGTACTACAGCGACATGAATCGCCTCTCCCAAGTCGAGGCCATCGTGATCGAGAACAATGTGACGGATTTCATTCTCGGCAAGGCCAAGGTCAGCGAGAAGGCCGTCGAATTTGATGAATTGATGGGCCAGGGCTGATCGCCCCCGTGTGTCCACAAACGAAAGGGAATTACCAATGAGTGCACTGCATACGCAAGCCCTGGGCTTGGTCCCCATGGTCATCGAGCAATCGGGGCGCGGCGAACGCGCCTACGACATCTACTCGCGCTTGCTCAAAGAGCGCGTCATTTTCCTGGTTGGCCCCGTCAATGACCAGAGTGCCAATCTGGTCGTGGCCCAGTTGCTCTTTCTCGAAAGTGAAAATCCTGACAAGGACATTTCTCTGTACATCAATTCGCCGGGTGGCTTGGTAAGTGCCGGCATGGCCATTTTTGACACCATGAACTTCATCAAGCCCGACGTGTCCACGCTCTGCACAGGCATGGCCGCCAGCATGGGCGCGTTTTTGCTCTCAGCGGGCGCAAAAGGCAAGCGCTTCTCATTGCCCAATTCGCGGGTGATGATCCACCAGCCTCTCGGTGGTGCTCAGGGCCAGGCAACCGATATCGAGATCCATGCCCGTGAAATCCTGCGTTTGCGTGGTGACCTGAACAAACTGCTCGCCGAGCACACCGGTCAGCCGCTTGACAAAATTGAGCGAGACACAGAACGTGACTACTTCATGTCTGCAGCCGAGGCACAGGCCTATGGTTTGGTAGACAAAGTCATCAGCAAGCGTGGTGCAGTCTGATGCAACGAAACATGCCAGGGTTGGTGCTGCCAGCACCAACCCTGGTGCAATTGAAATATGGCATGCGCCAGAGCTGCTACGGTTCTTGCGCATGCACCTGACGGGACACACCAATGGCCGACAAAAAAGGCTCTTCCACTGAGAAAACCCTATATTGTTCTTTTTGCGGCAAAAGCCAGCACGAAGTCAAGAAGCTGATTGCTGGTCCGTCTGTGTTCATCTGCGATGAATGCATTGACTTGTGCAACGACATCATCCGCGACGAACTGCCGAACCTGAAGGCAGTTGACAGCAAGGCCGACGACTCACTGCCCACCCCTGCAGAACTCAAGCGCAATCTGGACAACTATGTCATCGGACAGGAAGTGGCCAAACGTGCGCTGGCGGTCGCCGTGTACAACCACTACAAGCGACTGCGCCACAAAGACAGCAGCAAGAAGAAGTCCGCAGATCTGTTCGTATCTCTGCTTTGCTCAGGGAGTACCTCGGATATTAAGAAAACGGAAACTTATAATCCAGACATAAGAGACTGTATCCCAAAATGCCTTGCCCAGTCTGTAAAAAAAACATTGATACTGACGCTGATCATCGGCGTTGCTTCTTCAAGCTTCTAGAAACAAATGTGGTAAAAAATGAGAGTGAATGGGTAGCGTTGTCTACAAAACCAGTCACTATCAAGAAAGGAAAAATTCGTGCCCTCATCCCGAAGGAATAAGGAATAAATCTAATGTCTTACTCATCATCTAATGTCTTTTCCCTTGTAGAACATTCTACAGAGACAGCGATAATTGTAACAAAAAAGAAAGCAATCAAAAAAGCAGCCATTGTTTTAGAACCCTAGATTCCTTTTGACTAGATAACCCAGGT
>VEQC01000066.1 GCA_018883455.1 Limnohabitans sp.
CTCGGTATCGATATCGAGATGGAACGTTCTTAATCAACAGGGAAAGGATTTAGATCATGAAATCGTTACTCGACCTGTTCAAACAGTTCACCCCCGATGAGCATTTCGATGCCATCAAAATCGGCGTTGCATCTCCCGAGAAGATCCGCTCGTGGTCTTTCGGAGAGGTGAAAAAGCCCGAAACCATCAACTACCGCACGTTCAAGCCCGAGCGCGACGGTCTGTTTTGCGCCAAGATTTTTGGTCCCATCAAGGACTACGAATGCTTGTGTGGCAAGTACAAGCGCCTCAAGCACCGTGGCGTGATTTGTGAAAAGTGTGGTGTGGAAGTCACCCAAACCAAGGTGCGTCGCGAGCGTATGGGCCACATCGATTTGGCCGCGCCTTGCGCCCACATCTGGTTCCTCAAGTCGCTGCCCAGCCGCCTTGGCTTGGTGCTCGACATGACCTTGCGTGACATCGAGCGCGTGCTTTACTTTGAAGCCTATGTCGTGACCGACCCCGGCATGACCCCGCTCAAGAAGTTCTCGATCATGTCGGAAGACGAGTACGAGGCGAAGTTCGCCGAGTACGGCGATGAATTCGTCGCCAAAATGGGCGCCGAGGGCATCAAAGAACTGCTCGAAGCGCTTGACCTCGATGTCGAAATTGACAAGCTGCGCAACGACTTGACCGGCTCCGAAGTGAAGGTCAAGAAAAACGCCAAGCGCCTCAAGCTGATCGAGGCCTTCAAGAAGTCGGGCATCAAGCCCGAGTGGATGGTGCTCACCGTGCTGCCCGTGCTGCCGCCGGATTTGCGTCCGCTCGTGCCGCTCGACGGGGGCCGTTTCGCCACCTCCGACCTCAACGACCTCTACCGTCGCGTGATCAACCGCAACAGCCGCTTGAAGCGCCTGCTCGAACTCAAAGCGCCGGAGATCATCGCCCGCAACGAAAAGCGCATGCTCCAAGAGGCGGTCGATTCCTTGCTCGACAACGGTCGCCGTGGCAAGGCCATGACAGGCGCCAACAAGCGTGCCCTCAAGTCCTTGGCCGACATGATCAAGGGCAAGAGCGGTCGCTTCCGCCAGAACTTGCTGGGCAAGCGGGTCGACTATTCGGGTCGTTCGGTCATTACCGTGGGCCCGACCCTCAAGCTGCACCAGTGTGGCCTGCCCAAGCTGATGGCCCTCGAACTCTTCAAGCCCTTCATCTTCAGCCGTTTGGAAGCCATGGGCATTGCCACCACCATCAAGGCAGCGAAGAAGGAAGTCGAATCGGGCACGCCGGTGGTGTGGGACATCCTGGAAGAGGTCATCAAAGAGCACCCCGTGCTCCTCAACCGCGCCCCCACCCTGCACCGATTGGGTATCCAGGCGTTTGAGCCGATCCTGATCGAAGGCAAAGCCATCCAGTTGCACCCACTCGTTTGTTCGGCCTTCAACGCCGACTTCGACGGTGACCAAATGGCCGTTCACGTACCGCTTTCGGTCGAGGCGCAAATGGAAGCCCGCACCCTCATGCTGGCTTCCAACAACGTGCTCTTCCCCGCCAACGGCGAGCCCTCCATCGTGCCTTCGCAGGACGTGGTGTTGGGTCTCTACTACGCGACACGCGAGCGCGTCAATGGCAAGGGCGAGGGCATGATTTTCGCCAACGTTTCTGAAGTCCAGCGCGCGCTCGACTCCGGCGTGGTGGAGCTGACCGCCAAGATCAGCGTGCGTTTGACCGAGTGGAGCAAAAACAAGGACACCGGCGCGTTCGAGCCGCACACCGCGTTGGTCGACACCACCGTGGGTCGTGCCTTGCTCTCCGAAATCCTGCCCAAGGGCCTGCCCTTTAGCAACCTCAACAAGGCCCTCAAGAAGAAAGAGATCTCGCGTCTCATCAACGTGGCCTTCCGCAAGTGCGGCTTGAAAGAAACCGTGGTGTTTGCCGACAAGCTGTTGCAAAACGGTTTCCGCTTGGCCACGCGTGCGGGCATCTCGATTGCCATCGATGACATGTTGGTGCCGCCCGAGAAGCACGCCATCATCACCGATGCCGAGAAGGAAGTGAAAGACATCGAGCAGCAATACGTCTCGGGTCTGGTGACTTCTGGCGAGCGCTACAACAAGGTGGTGGACATTTGGGGCAAAGCCGGTGACGCCGTCTCCAAGGTGATGATGGACCAACTCCGCAAGGAGAAAGTGGTCGACCGTCACGGCAAGGAAGTCGAGCAAGAGTCGTTCAACTCCATCTACATGATGGCCGACTCTGGCGCGCGCGGCTCTGCCGCCCAGATTCGTCAGCTCGCCGGTATGCGCGGATTGATGGCCAAGCCCGATGGCTCGATCATTGAGACGCCTATTACCGCGAACTTCCGCGAAGGCCTCAACGTGTTGCAGTACTTCATCTCGACCCACGGCGCGCGTAAGGGTCTGGCCGACACGGCGCTCAAGACCGCCAACTCGGGCTACCTCACACGCCGCTTGGTGGATGTGACGCAAGACTTGGTTGTGACCGAGGACGATTGCGGCACGCAACAAGGCCAGCTCATGCGCGCCATTGTGGAAGGCGGTGAAGTGATTGAATCGCTGCGTGAACGTATCTTGGGCCGCACCGCGGCGGAAGACATCGTTCACCCGGAGACTGGTGGCGTGATTGCCCATGCCGGCCACATGCTCGACGAAGACATGATCGACGAGCTCGAAGCCCAGGGCATTGACGAGGTGCGCGTGCGCACGGCGCTCAACTGCGAAACCCGCTTTGGCTTGTGCGCCAAGTGCTACGGTCGCGATCTCGGCCGCGGCGGCTTGGTCAACGTGGGCGAGGCCGTGGGCGTGATTGCCGCGCAGTCGATTGGCGAGCCAGGCACCCAGCTGACCATGCGGACCTTCCACATCGGTGGCGCGGCTTCGCGCGCTGCCATCGCTTCGAGCGTGGAAGCCAAGTCCAACGGCGTGATCGGCTTCAACGCCACGATGCGCTACGTGACCAACTCCAAGGGCGAGCTGGTGGTGATTGCCCGTTCCGGCGAAATCGTCATTCACGACGAGCACGGCCGCGAGCGCGAGCGCCACAAGGTGCCTTATGGCGCGGTGTTGTCGGTCAAGGCCGACCAGCAGATCAAGGCGGGCACGATTCTGGCCAACTGGGATCCGCTCACCCGCCCCATCATCACCGAATTCGCAGGTCAGGTGAAGTTCGAGAACATCGAAGAAGGCCTCACCGTGGCCAAGCAGGTCGATGAAGTCACGGGCTTGTCCACCCTGGTCGTGATCGATCCCAAGCGCCGTGGCGCCGCCAAGGTCGTGCGCCCGCAGGTGAAGTTGATCGATGCCAGCGGCAAAGAAGTCAAGATTCCGGGCACCGACCACTCGGTGACGATTGGCTTCCAAGTCGGCGCCCTGATCCAGGTGCGCGACGGCCAAGACGTGGGCCCTGGCGAAGTGCTCGCGCGTATCCCGATCGAAGGTCAGAAGACGCGTGACATTACCGGTGGTTTGCCCCGTGTGGCCGAGTTGTTCGAGGCGCGCAGCCCGAAGGACAAAGGCGTGTTGGCCGAAATCACGGGCACTGTCTCGTTCGGCAAGGAAACCAAAGGCAAGGTGCGCTTGCAGATCACTGATCCGGACGGCAAGGTCTGGGAAGAGCTCGTGCCCAAGGAGAAAAACATCCTGGTTCACGAAGGTCAGGTGGTCAACAAGGGCGAGAGCATTGTGGACGGCCCCGCCGATCCCCAAGACATTCTGCGCCTCTTGGGCATGGAAGAGTTGGCGCGTTACATCGTCGACGAAGTGCAGGACGTCTACCGCTTGCAGGGCGTGAAGATCAACGACAAACACATCGAGGTGATCGTGCGCCAGATGCTGCGTCGTGTGGTGGTCGAGAACCCTGGCGACTCCAACTACATCGCGGGCGAGCAGGTCGAGCGTTCCGAAATTCTCAACACCAACGAGGCGTTGATGAAAGACGGCAAGCTGCCTGCAACCTACAGCAACTTGCTGCTGGGCATCACCAAGGCTTCGCTCTCGACCGACTCGTTCATCTCGGCGGCCTCTTTCCAAGAGACCACCCGAGTGCTCACCGAGGCGGCCATCATGGGCAAGCGCGACGACCTGCGAGGCTTGAAGGAAAACGTCATCGTTGGCCGTCTGATTCCTGCCGGTACCGGCATGGCCTATCACAAGGCACGCAAGGAAAAGGATGCCATGGACGACGCCGAGCGCCGTGCGATTGCCGAGGCCGAGGCGGCCGAGCTCGCCATGGCCCAGAGCGCGAGCGACGAGGGGGCCCTGGCCTCCGAGTCCCCGGGCGACGACCAGGCCGCTTGAGGCTGATGGCAGAGGCCCTTCGGGGCCTTTGCTGTTTTCAGGCAGAATGGTTTTCCACGAGCATTTGAGGGCGCTATGACGGACTCCTGGCTGTTTTGGGGGGTGGTGGCGATCAGCCTTTTCTGGGCGGTGGGCGTCTATCGCCGCCTCATGGCCCTGCGGGCGCAGGTCGTACGCCAGTTCGCCGTGCTGGAGGAAATGCTCATGCGCTACCAAGCCTTGGTTCAGGATGCCACCACGGCGGCCGTCACCTCTCCCTCGAATTGGCAAACCGCCATCGCCCCCGAGCTCGGGGCCAGTCACTGGACGCGTCTTCAGGTGGCGGCCAACCTCTCGGCCATGGCCATCGCGCACATGCAAGAGCACCCGCTTGACCCCAATTCCGTCATTGCCCTGGCGGCCACGAACCGCGATCTGCACGCCGCCTGGGACTCGCTCACCCATCCGGACGTCTATTACGTTGCGGTGCCCGAAGAGCTGACCCAGCGCTGGCGTGAATTGGGCATTGCCATTGGACCTGACATCCAACGTTTCAACCAGGCGGTGGAGGCTTACAACGACGCCATCGCCCTTTTTCCCGCCAGCCTGATGGCGCGTGTCCTGAAGTTCAAACCGGGTCGCCCCCTGGAATGAACGCCACCGCCGCGGTCCCTCTGTGGCAGCAATTACAGGCCTTGGCCAAAGCCTTGGCGGATCTCGGACGTGGCCAATCGGCCCCCCAAGTCCTCGCCCCCGTTGCCTCCCCCCTCAGGCCTGGCGTGCAGGCGCTGCTCTATCACGCCCTGCGCCACTGGGCGCGTGGCCGCTGGCTTCGGACGCAACTGGTGGCCAAAGCGCCCCCGCCAGCCGTGGACGCTTTGCTGAGCGCGGCCTTGGCCCTGTGTTGGAGCGATGCGCTCGCGCCCTACGCGCCCCATACCCTGGTGGACCAGGCCGTGGAGGCGGCCAAGCGCCATCCCCGCTGGCGCGCGCAGGCTGGGCTGGTGAATGCCTGTTTACGCCGTTTCTTGCGCGAACGAGCGCAATGGGTTCGTGCCAGCGAGGCCTCGGCGGAGGTGGTGTGGAATCGCCCCACCTGGTGGCTTGAGCGCTTGCAACAGGACTACCCCGAGCACTGGCAGGCGATTCTCGCCGCCGACGCCATGCCCGGACCCATGACCTGGCGCGTCAACCGCCGCCGCACGACCCGTGAGGCCTTGCTCGCCCGATGGGGTGAGGCAGGGCTGGTGGCGGAGCCTGTGGGCGAGGACGGTTTGGTTTTGTCCAAGCCTTGCCCGGTCGAGGACATCCCGGGCTTTGCCGAGGGCTGGTGTGCCGTGCAGGACGCCGCCGCCCAGTGCGCGGCGCCACTGCTCCTGCGGGGCTTGCTGCGCCCCACGGATCGAGGCCTACGCGTGTTGGATGCTTGCGCCGCACCGGGTGGTAAAACCACCCACCTGGCGGAATGGCTGGAGCCGCAGGACACGCTTTTGGCCTTGGAGGTAGACGCCGCACGCGCCCCCAAAATCAGCGCCAATCTTCAGCGCATGGGGGCGAATGCCAAGGTTCGGGTGGCCGACGCGGCGGATGTGCCGTCTTGGTCGGATGGACAGCTCTGGGATGCCATCTTGCTCGACGCACCTTGCACCGGATCGGGCATTGTGCGGCGTCATCCGGACATTCCATGGTTGCGCCGTGCCGAAGATGTTCAAAGCCTGGCGCAGCAACAACGCCGGTTGCTGGAGGCGCTGTGGCCCTTGGTGCGACCGGGAGGCCGTTTGCTCTATTGCACCTGTTCCGTCTTTCATGCGGAGGGGCAAGCCCAGGTCGAGGCGTTTGCGGAATACAACACCGACCTGCGCCAGGAGCCTGCTTTTGGCCATTTACGACCGCAAAACGCCGGTACAGCGCCCGCCCTCGTCGACAATCTCCAAGGTGATCACGATGGGTTTTTCTACGCGCTCTTGGCCAAAGTGGCGCCAGCTTGAATTTCGCTGGCGCGGCTGGCTTGCGGCCGTGTGTTGCGCATTAACTCTGGCAGGGCTGAGCCATGCCGCCCCCAACCTCGAGTTGCAGGAAGTTCAAATCGGACGCAACGAGGGCCAAATGGTGGTCAGTGCGCAGTGGCACATGGAGATTCCCGCCGCACTCGTCGATGCCCTGATGCGCGGTGTGCCCCTCTTCTTCGTGATGGAGGCCGAGCTCAATCGCGAGCGCTGGTATTTTTACGACAAGCGCATTGCCTTGGCGGAGCGCTACTTTCGCTTGTCCTACCTCCCTTTGAGTCAACGCTGGCGCGTGACCCAGGCCTCTCAGCCGTTTGCCGGTAAAACACCCGGCGTGAGCTTGGCGCAGGGCTTTGATACCTTGGAAGAGGCCTTACAAGTCATTCGTCGGGTCACCCAATGGCCGATTGCGCCCCTGAGCGAGATAGAGCTCGACGCACGGCATAACCTCGAATTGCGTTTGCGCCTAGACCTCAACCAGCTGCCACGCCCCTTGCAAATTGGGCTCCAGGGGCAATCGGATTGGGCCTTGAGCGCCGTGCGGGTTCAGCGCTTGAACCCGGAGGCGCTGCGGTGAGTGACCCCCGCGTGCAGCGGCGCTGGCTGCTGGCGGTCGCGGTCGGGGTCTTACTCGCGCTGGCGCTGGTTCTCATTTTCCTGCTCGCGCAAGCCACGGGCAACCGTGAACTCTATGAGCGCTATTACCCGGCCCTTTTCGCCCTCAACCTATTGGTCGCGGGGGTGTTGGTCTTGACCATCGGCTGGATGGCTGTGCGCTTGGCGGTGCGTTGGCGCCAGGGCCGATTTGGCAGCCGATTGCTCCTCAAGCTCGCCGCCATTTTTGCGCTGGTGGGTTTTGTGCCGGGCTTGCTGATCTACGGCGTGTCCTACCAGTTCGTTGCGCGCTCCATTGAGTCTTGGTTTGACGTCAAGGTCGAAGGCGCGCTCAATGCGGGCTTGGGCTTGGGGCGATCAGCCCTCGATACCCTCGCCAAGGACCTGGGGCAGAAAACGGAGGCCTTGAGCAGCGAGGTGGCTGACGCCTCCGATGCCACCCTGGGTTTTGCGCTCGAGCGCCTGCGCAACCGATTGGGGGCGGAGGATGTGGTGGTTTGGAGCCTCTCCGGCCAAGTCGTGGCCAGCGCCGGGGAATCCCGCTTCAAGCTCGTTCCTGAGCGGCCCAGCAGCAGCCAATTGCGCCTGTCACGCACCCAGGCGCTGCAAACCAGTATCGAAGGTCTGGAAGAGGCGGAACTTTTGGGCAATGGACGGGCCCGGATCAAGGTGCTGCTGCGCTTGCCGCCGGCGGGCTTGGGCTTGCTCATGGAGCCCCGCCTCTTGCAGGTCACCCAAGCCCTTCCGCCCAGCATGGTGGCCGACGCCCAGGCCGTGGAACAAGCCTACCGCGAGTACCAGGAGCGCGCCTTGGGGCGCGATGGCCTGCGCACCATGTACATCGGGACTTTGACCCTGACCCTGTTTTTGGCCATTTTCGGCGCCCTGCTGCTTGCCGCCCTCTTGGGCAACCAACTGGCCCGACCACTGCTGCTGTTGGCCGCAGGTGTGCGCGATGTGGCGGCGGGTGACCTCAGTCCCAAACCGGCCTTGCTCGGGCGCGACGAGCTCGAAGGCCTCACCCGATCATTTGCGGAAATGACACGCCAGTTGGGCGAGACCCGCTCCGCCTTGGACCGCAGCATGCAGCAAGTGAGCACGGCGCGCGCCAACCTGCAAACCATTTTGGACAACCTCACCGCCGGGGTGCTGGTACTCGACGCTGACGGGCATTTGCTGCGCATCAATCCCGGCGCGACCCGCATCCTGCGCATCCCCCTGGCTGCGTGGGAGCAAAAAAAACTCGCCGACGTCCCCGGCATGGCCTTGTTTGCCCAAGCCATCGCGCATGAGTTCGAGAGCTTTGAGGGGGAGCGCAGCCAATCCGGCGTTGACCATTGGCAGCAATCGGTGGAATTGCAGGGGGTTCCGCCGGCACTCAGCGCCATGGCCGCCAACGTTCCCTCCGTCACCCTGCTGGCGCGGGGCGCCCTGCTGCCCAATGCCCAACGCTTGGTCGTTTTTGACGACATCTCCGAGATCATTTCTGCCCAGCGCGCCATGGCCTGGGGCGAAGTGGCGCGCCGCTTGGCGCATGAAATCAAAAACCCCCTGACCCCCATCCAGCTCTCTGCCGAACGTCTGGCCATGAAGCTCGAAGGCAAGCTAGGGGACGCCGAGGCCCAGGTGGTGCAGAAATCTGTGCGAACCATCGTCGATCAGGTCGACGCCATGAAGCGCTTGGTCAACGAGTTTCGCGATTACGGCCGCCTGCCCCAGGCCAAGCTCGAACCCATCGATCTGAACCTGCTGGTGAGGGACGTTTTGCAGCTCTACAGCGCCGAGCCCGGCCATGCCAACATTGCCCTTGAACTGGAGCCGGACTGCCCCGCCATCTTGGGTGATCCCCAGCAACTGCGCCAAGTCATCCACAACCTGTTGCAAAACGCGCAAGATGCGGTGGAGGGACAAGAGCCTTCCCGCATCAGCATCGCCACCCAGGCCAGCCCCACGAGCGGGCGTGTGCGCTTGGTCATCCGCGACAGTGGGCCGGGCTTCCCGCCGGCCATCTTGCAGCGCGCTTTTGAGCCCTATGTCACCACCAAAGCCAAAGGAACAGGGCTAGGCTTGGCCGTCGTGAAGAAAATCGCCGATGAGCACCAAGCCCGAATTGAGCTCAAAAATAGGGAAAACGAGGGGCGTGTGATTGGGGCGCAAGTATCGTTATCATTCAAAGTGGCGGCGGCTACCGCAGCCGCACTTGCATAACTCACGTAAGCTCCATGGCAAACATTCTGGTTGTAGACGACGAATTGGGTATTCGCGACTTGCTCTTTGAGATCCTCAATGACGAGGGTCACAGCGTCGAGCTGGCCGAAAACGCTTCGCAGGCGAGGCTTGCGCGTCAGAACGGCCGGCCTGATCTGGTTTTGTTGGACATCTGGATGCCGGACACGGACGGAGTGACCCTGCTCAAAGAGTGGGCCGGTGCCGGCTTGCTCACCATGCCCGTCATCATGATGAGCGGCCATGCCACGATCGACACCGCCGTGGAGGCCACGCGCATTGGCGCCTTGGCCTTCCTAGAGAAACCCATCACCCTGCAAAAACTGCTCAAGGCGGTCGAGCAAGGTTTGGCGCGTCGTCCAACGGCACCGGCGCCTGCGGCCGCACCCAAGGCCAGCCCTGTCGTGCCCCCCGGCGTGCCCCCCGCCGCCCCCGTGAACGAGGCGCCAGCGCCTTCAAACCGACGCAGCTTTGATTTGGAGCAACCCTTGCGGGAAGCGCGTGACGCGTTTGAACGCAGCTATTTCGAGTACCACCTCGCCCAAGAAAACGGCTCTATGACCCGTGTGGCCGAAAAAACCGGACTCGAGCGAACCCACCTCTACCGAAAGCTCAAGCAGCTGGGTGTAGACCTCAGCAAAACCCGTCGTTTGGCCTAAGCGCTCACTCTGCCTTGCGGCGCAGCCAGGCAACGATACCTGTTCGTCGGGCTAGTGTGCGCAACAAGAAAGCGCCTAGCAGCGCGCCATTGAAGTCGCCAATCACCATCAACAGCCATTGGTCTTTTTGAATCAGCAGTTCCGGCGCAACCATTGACCATGCCAAATGATGGCAGGACGCATTGAAAAAGGTGTAGAGCAAAGCCACCTTGAAAAGATCCATGAGCGAGAAGTGATGCAGCCGACGACCATGCAAAGATTCAAAGGCCAGGGCGGCGAGCAAAGCCCCTAACACGGAGGCCACTAGATTGACCAAGGCCAGATCCACGGGTCGGAGTTCCACCAAGAGGAGCATCAAATGCCCAAACGCGGTGGCCAAACTGCCCCACAGCGGCCCCATCACCAGCACATTGGCCAGACGCAGAAATCCGGGCAAGTAAACCAGGCTGATGAAGGAAGAGAACTCGAGCGCACTAAACGCCCAGCTGTTGAATAGGTGAACGGCCGCAAAGACCAGCCCCAGCACGAGGCTAAACAGCAGGCTGACCCCCGTAATTCTCATACTGCGAAAGCTCACGTGGTTACAAGAAACTAAAAATTTATAAGGCCAACCTGAATTATTCCTTGCAACCCAATCCCATTGGGGGCTACGGTTATTCTGTTACAATCATACGTCCTGGCCCGGTAGCTCAGTTGGTAGAGCAGCGGATTGAAAATCCGCGTGTCGGCAGTTCGATTCTGCCCCAGGCCACCAATCTCAAAGCCCAACTGTTCTCAGTTGGGCTTTTTCTTTGCCCTGAACCCCGCAATTACGGGCCATTCCAGCCATTCTACGTGTGCTTCGACCCCTTGCGCGTGTCGATAGAAACGGGCTTTTCGACTCTCTATCCCCCTCTATTTCTCAAAAAATATCCAGAACTGAATGCAGCCGACACACGCAGAAATGCATAAAAATCAAGGGGTTGTGTGTGTGTCGATGCGAGATCGTTTTTGCTTTGAGCTAGCGGCAACTCGTTTGATGAGCCTTGAGTTTGCTAATCTGATTTTGAATTGAGTTAGATTTCTTTGGACTGTGTTGCCCAGGTTTCCCATGTATCATGAGGCGAACTGGAGTCACTTGAAATGTCCGAGACCATCAAACCAGCAATGACCGTTCGAGATGTAGCGGGGTTATTGAGCGTGGAT
The DNA here is from genome assembly GCA_018883455.1 of Limnohabitans sp. GTDB lineage: Bacteria > Pseudomonadota > Gammaproteobacteria > Burkholderiales > Burkholderiaceae_C > Limnohabitans. Next base: position 10,966 of record VEQC01000066.1, read on the forward strand.
GAGAAGACGATCTACAGGCTCGCTCAGCTTGGAAAGTTGCCGGGATTTAAGGTCGCAGGTGCTTGGCGATTTCAGTTTGAAGACAGTCAAAACTGGATCACCAAGCAGAAATCGAATGCGGCTGAAACAAACGCCTCTCGCGGTCAAACGAGAGCAAGCGAGAAAGATGATTGACTTGAAATTAACCCATGCTCATGCAGGGCTTACAACATGAAAACAGTAAAGCAAGCTTGTCAACTGGCCACTAACGCTCTTTCAATTGATGTCAGCGACCAAATTGAACAGCTGGATCAGCTCATCCAAGATGAAGGAAATGGCGAGTCCTTCTATGCCAAGACCTTTATCACGGCAGGTATGCGCGACCTTCTTCGCGGCACCATTGAGCGCCTGGCCGGAAAGTCATCCAATGCGGTCTTTCACCTGAAGCAGGCTATGGGCGGCGGTAAGACCCACCTGATTGTGGGCACCGGCCTAGTTGCCAAGCACCCGGACCTGCGCCAGAAATACTGCGCCGACATTCCGGCAAGCATCGCTTTTGGAACGGCACGCGTAGTTGCCTTCAACGGCCGCAACAGCCCGGTTCATTACTTCTGGGGTGAAATTGCTCACCAGCTCGGCGAAACCGAGACCTTCAAGAAATTCTGGCTTCAAGGCCCAGACGCACCAGACGAAACGGCTTGGACCAAGCTGCTTCAGTCCGAAACGCCTACGCTCATCCTGCTTGATGAGATGCCCCCGTACTTCCAGTACCTTGGAACGAAGCCGCTCGGCACCGGCACGGTCGCCGACATTGCAACCCGTGCTTTTGCCAATATGCTCAGCGCCGCTGGCAAGCTGAAAAACGTTTGTATCGTGGTTTCCGACCTTGATGCTTCCTATGCAGAAGGCGGTGCTTTGATTGAGCGCGCCCTCATGGATGCCCGCAAGGAATTGGGTCGCCAGGAAAAGGCGATTACCCCAGTCGACCTGGCTGGCAATGAGGTCTATGACATCCTGCGCAAGCGCCTCTTCGTCGAGCTGCCGGACCTGGCTGTCATCGAGGACGTCGCAGCCAAGTACGGGGAAGCTCTGGGTGAAGCCACCAAGTCCAAAGTCATTGCCCGTGGCGCTGAGGCCCAGGCCGACGAAATCGTCAAAACCTATCCGTTCCATCCTCGCCTCAAGGAGCTGGTCGCTCTGTTCAAGGAAAACGAACAGTTCAAGCAGACCCGAGGTCTGATGGAGTTGATGTCCCGTCTGCTAAAATCAGTCTGGGAACGGGAGGATGAGG
>VEQC01000067.1 GCA_018883455.1 Limnohabitans sp.
GTTGGTGTGCTTGACCAGATGCCAGGTGTCGTCATCCATGACCATTTCAACGAACACATAGCCTGGGAAAAACTTGCGCTCAGCCGTGCGGCGTTGACCGTTTTTCATTTCCACCACTTCTTCGGTGGGCACCAAGATGCGTCCAAACTTGTTTTCCATGCCCGCGCGTGCAATGGCCTCGCGAATATTGCGCTCGACCGCCTTTTCCATGCCGGAATAGGCGTGCACCACATACCAGCGCAAATCGGGATTGGCGTTGGCGGCAGGGGTTTCGTGTGTTTCGGTCATTATTTTTTCCAACCCAGTAAAAGGTCGTAGAACACCCACTCCAGCGTCTTGTCGGTGAGCCACAGAAACAACGCCATCAGGACCACGAAGCCAAACACATAGAGCGTCATTTGCACCGCTTCCTTGCGGGTGGGCCAAACAACCTTACGGGTTTCACGCCAAGCATCCTGACCAAAAGCCCAGAGGCGACGCCCCGGCAGCGAGAAGGCAAAGACCACAACGGCCACAGCCAAACAGGCCAGCAGCACCGCCCACTGAACCCAACCGCCTTCAGCGGAGAGTTGGTAGTACGCCACCACCGACGCGATCAACAACCCAACCGACAAGGCCAGCTTGGCTTTGTCAGCAGGTGTGGAAACGTTTTCGACGGAAGGTGCAGACATAAGGACAGGAAATTCCTGGAAAGGGATTCAACATCGGGGACCTTCAAGACCCCCACTCAACAGGTCACTCTCAAGACACCGAAGCCCGCCATGCGGCGGGCTGGGGAGTTACTCGGGGGAAGCGCCAGGTGGCAGGGGCGGAGGGAATCGAACCCCCATCGACGGTTTTGGAAACCGCTACTTTACCACTAAGCTACGCCCCTAAAAGCATTACTCCATGATCTTGGCAACGACGCCCGCGCCCACGGTGCGGCCACCTTCACGGATGGCAAAGCGCAGGCCTTCTTCCATCGCAATGGGGTGGATGAGCTTGACCGTGATCGAGACGTTGTCGCCCGGCATCACCATCTCTTTGTCCTTGGGCAACTCGATCGCGCCCGTCACGTCCGTCGTGCGGAAGTAGAACTGGGGACGGTAGTTGTTGAAGAACGGCGTGTGACGGCCACCTTCGTCCTTGGAGAGCACGTACACCTCAGCTGTGAAGTGCGTGTGCGGCTTGATCGAGCCGGGCTTGCACAGCACTTGGCCGCGCTGCACTTCTTCGCGCTTGGTACCGCGCAACAGAATACCCACGTTGTCGCCAGCCTGACCTTGGTCGAGCAGCTTGCGGAACATCTCCACGCCCGTGCAAGTCGTCTTGGCGGTATCGGTGATACCCACAATTTCGATTTCCTCGCCAACCTTGACCACACCGCGCTCGACGCGGCCAGTCACCACCGTGCCACGACCCGAGATCGAGAACACGTCTTCCACAGGCATCAGGAACGTGCCGTCCACCGCGCGCTCAGGCGTGGGGATGTAGCTGTCGAGCGCCTCGGCCAGCTTCATGATCGCGCCTTCGCCCAGGTCGCCCTTGTCGCCTTCGAGGGCGAGCTTGGCCGAGCCCTTGACGATCGGGGTGTCGTCGCCAGGGAAGTCGTACTTGGAGAGCAGTTCGCGCACTTCCATTTCCACCAACTCGAGCAATTCGGCGTCGTCCACCATGTCGCACTTGTTGAGGAACACAATGATGTAGGGCACACCCACCTGACGCGCCAGCAAGATGTGCTCGCGGGTCTGGGGCATCGGGCCGTCAGCGGCCGAGACCACCAAAATGGCGCCGTCCATCTGGGCTGCGCCAGTGATCATGTTCTTCACGTAGTCGGCGTGGCCGGGGCAATCGACGTGGGCGTAGTGGCGGTTGGCCGTCTCGTATTCCACGTGGGCAGTGTTGATCGTGATGCCACGGGCCTTCTCTTCGGGCGCCGCGTCAATTTGGTCGTATGCCTTGGCTTCGCCGCCGAACTTGGTCGACAGGATCGTGGTGATCGCCGCGGTCAGTGTGGTTTTGCCATGGTCGACGTGGCCGATGGTGCCCACGTTGACGTGCGGTTTGGTCCGCTCAAACTTGCCTTTTGCCATTTGAATTCATCCTTAAAAAAGAGCAATGCCCGTGTGGAGGTTTAATGTCTGCATCGCATCACGGTTCCCGACCCACGGGCAGATCAGGGTGTGCGATCGCAGACAGTTTTTGATCGTTCTCGGTGCTCAAGCTAAAGCCTATCGGCTTGAGATACGGCACCTTTCTCGTTCGAGGTGCCCGAGCAAAAGCCTATCGGCTTTGGGTCCGGCACCTTTCTAGTTCGAGGTGCCCGAGCAAAAGCCTATCGGCTTTTGGTCCGGCACCTAGAAATTTATTTTGCCCTTGCAGCGATGATCGCCTCAGAGACGTTGCGTGGGGCTTCGGCGTAGTGCTTGAATTCCATCGTGTAGGTGGCGCGGCCTTGCGACATGGAGCGCAGGGTCGTGGAGTAACCAAACATTTCGGAGAGGGGCACTTCGGCCTTGATGGCTTTGCCGCCGCCAGGCATGTCGTCCATGCCTTGGACCATGCCGCGGCGTGAGGAGAGGTCACCCATCACGTTACCAGCGTAATCTTCGGGCGTCTCGACTTCCACGGCCATCATGGGCTCGAGGATGACGGGGCTGGCTTTACGTGCGGCTTCTTTGAAGCCGAAGATGGCCGCCATCTTGAACGCTTGTTCAGACGAGTCCACGTCGTGGTACGAACCGAAGGTCAGCGCCACTTTCACGTCGACCACGGGGTAGCCTGCGAGCACGCCGCTGTTGAGCGCTTCGACCACGCCTTTTTCCACGGCGGGGATGTATTCGCGCGGCACCACACCGCCCTTGATTTCGTCGAGGAACTCAAAACCCTTGCCGGCTTCGTTGGGCTCCAGACGGAAGACGACGTGACCGTACTGGCCCTTACCGCCCGACTGACGCACAAACTTGCCTTCGACATCGGAGACCGACTTGCGCACGGTTTCGCGATAGGCCACTTGAGGCTTGCCCACGTTGGCTTCCACGCCGAATTCACGCTTCATGCGGTCAACAATGATCTCCAGGTGCAATTCACCCATGCCGGAGATGATGGTCTGACCGGATTCTTCGTCCGTTTTGACGCGGAAAGAAGGATCTTCCGCGGCCAAGCGCTGCAGGGCCAAGCCCATTTTTTCCTGGTCGGCTTTGGTCTTGGGTTCCACGGCCTGCGCAATCACGGGCTCGGGGAAGACCATGCGCTCCAAGGTCACGACGCTGTCGGGATCACACAGGGTTTCGCCGGTGGTGACTTCCTTCAGGCCCACGCAAGCGGCGATGTCGCCCGCGCGGATTTCTTCGATTTCTTCACGGTTGTTGGCGTGCATCTGCACGATACGACCAATACGCTCTTTCTTGCCCTTGACGGGGTTGTAAACGGTGTCGCCCTTGGAGAGCACGCCAGAGTACACACGCACGAAGGTGAGCTGGCCCACGAAGGGGTCGGTCATCAGTTTGAACGCGAGGGCGGAGAACTTCTCGCCATCGTCGGCCTTACGAGTGACTTCCTTCTCGTCTTCGTCGGTGCCGGCCACCGGGGGAATGTCCACGGGGGAGGGCAAGTAGTCGATGACGGCATCGAGCATGCGCTGCACACCCTTGTTCTTGAAGGCGGTGCCGCAGAGCATGGGTTGGATTTCGGTCGCGATGGTGCGGGTGCGCAGACCGAGCTTGATGTCCTCTTCGGAGAGGTCGCCCTCTTCGAGGTATTTATTCATCAGGTCTTCGCTGGCTTCGGCCGCGGCCTCGACCATCTTCTCGCGCCACTCTTTGGCGGTCTCGACCAAGTCGGCCGGGATGTCTTCAAAGGTGAACTTCATGCCTTGGGAAGCTTCGTCCCAAATGATGGCTTTCATCTTGAGGAGGTCGACGACGCCTTTGAAGTTTTCTTCGGCACCGATGGGAATGACGATCGGCACGGGGCTGGCCTTGAGGCGGGTCTTCATCTGGTCAACGACCTTGAAGAAGTTCGCGCCCGTGCGGTCCATCTTGTTCACAAAGGCCAGACGGGGCACTTTGTACTTGTTGGCCTGACGCCAAACGGTTTCCGACTGGGGTTGCACGCCACCCACGGCACAGTAGACCATGCAAGCGCCGTCGAGCACGCGCATGGAGCGCTCCACCTCGATGGTGAAATCCACGTGGCCCGGGGTGTCAATGATGTTGAAGCGGTGCTCGGGGTAGGACATGTCCATGCCCTTCCAGAAGCAGGTGGTGGCCGCCGAAGTGATCGTGATGCCACGCTCTTGCTCCTGCTCCATCCAGTCCATGGTGGCGGCACCGTCGTGCACTTCACCAATTTTGTGGTTCACACCGGTATAAAAAAGAATGCGCTCGGTGGTAGTGGTCTTGCCAGCGTCAATGTGCGCTGAAATGCCAATATTGCGATAACGCTCGATCGGGGTCTTGCGAGCCATGATGAATACCTTTTGAAATTAGAAGCGGAAGTGACTAAAGGCCTTGTTGGCCTCGGCCATGCGGTGGACTTCGTCACGCTTTTTCATGGCGCCGCCACGGCCTTCAGATGCTTCAATGAGTTCGTTGGCCAGGCGCAGGGCCATGGATTTTTCGCTGCGCTTGCGAGCGGCTTCTTTGAGCCAGCGCATGGACAAGGCGAGGCGACGCACCGGGCGCACTTCAACGGGCACCTGGTAGTTGGCACCCCCGACGCGGCGGGATTTGACTTCCACCATCGGCTTGACGTTGTTGATGGCGACGCTAAAGAGTTCGATCGGGTCTTTGCCGGTCTTGCTCTCGATTTGCTCCAAGGCACCATAAATGATGCGCTCGGCTACCGCCTTTTTGCCGCCTTCCATGATCACGTTCATGAATTTGGACAGCTCGACATTGCCGAATTTCGGATCCGGCAGGATTTCACGTTTAGGGACTTCGCGACGACGTGGCATTTTTCACCTCTTTGCTTCAGTTGGCTCCCTTGCGGGGCCGCGAGGGCCAGATAACCCCCACTTACTCGACCCGCCATCCACCATGGACAGTTGGGGTCACTTCGCCTTGTGGCATCTGCCAGATGCCCAAGACACCGAATGGGACTGCGCAAGCAGCCCGAAATGGCCGAATTAGGCCTTCTTGGGACGCTTGGCGCCGTACTTGGAACGCGCTTGCTTGCGGTCTTTCACGCCTTGCAAGTCGAGCGAACCGCGCACGATGTGGTAGCGCACACCCGGAAGATCTTTGACACGACCACCGCGCACGAGCACCACAGAGTGTTCTTGCAGGTTGTGGCCTTCGCCGCCGATGTAGGAAATGACTTCGAACCCGTTGGTCAGGCGCACTTTGGCGACCTTACGCAGCGCGGAGTTCGGCTTCTTAGGCGTCGTGGTGTAGACGCGGGTGCAGACCCCGCGGCGTTGCGGCGAGTTCTGCATGGCGGGGCTCTTGGACTTGGTCTTTTCGACCTGGCGTCCGTGGCGCACCAATTGGTTGATGGTTGGCATTTAAAAACGTCCCTAAACGTTGAAAAACAAAAGAATCCTCTCGGACGTGAAATCCGAAAAGCCTTCTAGTGTAGCAGGGAATCACCAAAGCGCCAACTGCGGCCCGGCGGCGGTTGGGGGCCGGAAGCGGTCGCAGGCGAGCGGGACGTGCTCGCGCCCGGCCAGCCCCAGCTCGCGGCAAGCCTTTTGGAAACGCTGGCGCAACAAATCGGCCCAAATGCCCTGGCCCCACATGCGGTTGCCCATCCGGGGGTCGTAATCCCGCCCGCCATGCAAGTCCTGCACGCGTGCCATGACGCGCTCGGCGCGCTCGGGGTAATGGGTTTGCAACCAGTTGCGCATGAGGGGGGCGACCTCCCAGGGCAAACGCAAGACCGTATAGAAAGCCCTTTTCGCACCAACCTTTGCGGCAGCAGTGAGCACTTGCTCCATATCGTCATTGAGGAAGGGGATTTGGGGTGCAACGCTCACCCCCACGGGCACGCCGGCCTGGGTCAGGGCTTCGATCATTTGCAAGCGCCGGGCCGGCGCGGCCGCGCGGGGTTCGAGCCGGCGGCAGAGCACGGGGTCGAGGGTGGTGACCGTCACATAAACCGCGGCCAAGCCCTCTTGGGCGAGCTGGGCCAGCAGATCGAGGTCGCGCAACACGCCCGAGCCTTTGGTGATGATCACCACCGGGTGGCGGGTTTCCCACAAAACCGTGAGCAGCTCACGGGTGATGCCCAATTGCCGCTCCAGGGGCTGGTAGGCATCGGTGACCGAGCCGAGCGCAACCGGGGCGGGCTGGTAGCCCGTGCGGCCGAGTTCGTGGCGTAGCCGATCGGCCAAGCCCCGCTTGGCCACCAAACGGTTTTCAAAATCGAGCCCGGGCGAGAGCCCGAGGTAGGCATGACTGGGCCGGGCATAACAATACGCACAACCGTGCTCGCAGCCCCGGTAGGGGTTGAGCGAGCGGTCAAAACCGATGTCGGGGGAGTCGTTGTAACTCAAGGCCGAGCGCACGTCTTCCCACCGCCATTCGGTGCGGTTGGGCGCCTCTTCGTCAGGATCGGTATCGGTGGGGCTCGACCAGCCGTCGTCAAAGGCTTCCCGCGCCTCGCGTTCAAAGCGGTGCGCGATGCGCTGCGTGCTGCCTCGTCCTTGACCCGGGATATTCATGGGCTGGATTTTTATCCAGCCCTCCTGGGCGTGCAAGCCGCAAGGTCTTGGCCCTGCGGCCAGCGCGGTCTGGCCGGCTTACTGAATAAAGAGGCGCACGCTGTCCCATGCGCGGCCCACAAAAGAGGCCGGCTCCACGGCCTCCAGGGCTTGCAAGGGAATTTCCGTGTAGGGCTGCTGGTCGATGAGCACCTGCAAAGTGCCCACGGCCTGACCCTTGCGCAAAGGGGCCACCAGCGGCTCAGGGCGCTGCACCTGGATGCGCACGCGCGGCGCCGTGCCGGCCGGAATGGCCACCACCACGGGCTGGGGGCGACCCAGCACCACTTGGTTTCGGTTGCCTTTCCAAACGGTGGGGGTGGCAACGGCTTGCTGCGCGTCAAACAGCTTAACGGCATCAAACGCGGTGTAGCCCCAGTTGAGCAACTTCTGGCTCTCGTTGGCACGGGCGTTTTCGCTGGAGGTACCCAGCACGATGCTCAACAAGCGGCGCGGGCCGGCGTTGGGCACGTCCCGCACAGCGGTGGCGATCAGGCAGTAGCCGGCGGCCTCGGTGTGCCCGGTTTTCAAGCCATCGACGGTGGGGTCGCGGTAGAGCAAGAGGTTGCGGTTGCTGTCGTTGGCTGCCGGCGTGCCAGGGTAGCGGTATTTCTTCAAGGCGTAGTAGCCCACGTACTTGGGAAAGTCCTGCATCAAGCGAGCCGACAAAAGCCCCAAATCGCGCGCGGTGGTGATGTGTCCGGCCTCGGTCAACCCCTCCGGGTTGCGGTACTGGGTGTTTTTCATGCCCAGCGCTTGGGCTTGGGCGTTCATCATGCGCACAAAGTTGTCCACCGAGCCACCCACGCCCTCGGCCAAGGCAACGGTGGCATCGTTGCCCGATTGCACGATCATGCCTTTGATGAGGTCCACCACGGGCACTTGCATCTTCGGGTCGATGAACATGCGCGAGCCCGGCATCCGCCAGGCGCGCTCGCTCACCGGCAAGGTTTGCTCCAGTGTGATCTTGCCCGCGCGCAGCGCATCAAACACCAAATAGGCTGTCATGAGCTTGGTGAGGGAGGCGGGCTCGACGGGCTGATCGGCCAGCTGCTCAGCCAAGACTTGCCCGGCGGTGATGTCCATGAGCAAATAGGCGCGCGCCGCGATTTCGGGCGGCTGGGGCCGCAAGCCCTGCGCCCATGCGCTAGAGAGGGTCAGGCCAAGGAGCGCGAGGGCGCGAAGCAGTCGGAGCATAAGGTTCTCAAAGCAGAAATCAGGCACGAAGGTGACGCGCCACCAGGCTGCGCAACAGGGGCAATTGTCCATGAAAGAAGTGGCCGCCACCGGGCACCACCAGCACCGGCAAGCTCTGAGGGCGCGCCCAATCCATGACCGAGGCCAGGCTGACGGTGTCATCGGCTTCGCCGTGCACGACCAGGGTGCGCTCATGCAACTCTGGGTCCAGGGGCGCCACCGTGAAGCGCTGCGCGGCCGTCCCCACGAGCACCACTTTATGCAACTCGCGCGCCGGGTACAGCGCGGCCACGACATGACTGGTGACAAACGCCCCAAATGAAAAACCGCCCAAGGCCAGGGGGCCCGTGGGCGCCACTTGCGCGACGACTTGCAGCATGTCGCGCGCCTCGCCCACCCCGTGGTCGTGCGTGCCAGCGGAGGCTCCCACCCCTCGAAAATTGAACCGCACCACCGTCCAGCCGCATTGCACCCAGGCGCGCGCCAAGGTTTGCACCACCTTGTTGTCCATGGTGCCGCCAAACAGCGGGTGAGGATGAGCCAGCACGGCCACCCCCCTAGAGGGCTCTTGCGGCGCATCGCGCAGGGCTTCGATCACGCCCGCCTCGCCTTGCAAGCTCAGGCGCTCCGTGTGAACATTCATGGCGGCTTCCTCTAGCGCCCGATGTGCGCTGGCAAGCGCAGGCGTTCGACCACTTCACCTTTTTGCAGGTGGCGCTCCACGATTTCATCGATGTCCGCCGCGTCGACAAACTGGTACCAAACCGCCTCTGGGTACACCACCGCCACGGGACCGCCGGCGCAGCGGTCGAGGCAGCCGGCTTTGTTCACCCGCACCCCACCTGCGCCCGCCAAGCCCGCCGCTTTCACGGCGGCTTTGCAATGGTCAAACGCTTCTTGAGCGCGGTGGTCGGCACAGCAAGCTTCGCCGTTGGCGCGCTGGTTGAGACAGAAGAAGATGTGGTGGCGGTAGTAGGAGGTGTCGCTCATGTCCTGAATTCTAGGCGCGCGCGCGCTCCCGGCTGGCATGCGCGACGGCATAGAGCATCGCGGCGTAGGGCCACAGCCAACTCAGCCACTGCACCAGGCCGTGGAATCGGATAAACCGCCCCTGTTCCCACTCCAAGAGCGCCAGCGCGAAGTAAGGGCTCTCAATCGAGCGGTTGAGCAGGCTTTGCTGCACCACCAAGGCAATGAGCAGGAGCACGTGGCAGGCCCGAGGCGGCAAGGGCACCAAGGCCAGCGCCAGCACAAACCCCATGCTCAGGCCCCAGCGCGCGGGGGGGTCGAGCCAATCCCAGCTGTGCACGGGCCCGTAGGTGAGGGCGGCCGAAAGCGCCGTGGCCCCCAAGGCCAAGAGCCCGATCACGCCGGCAAAGGCCGCACGACGCAGACCGGCACGCATCACCCCGTAGCCGAGCAAACAGGGCACGAGCAAGCCCAGCGCCACACACAACAACTGCGCGCCCGGGAGCAAGGGTTCGAGCTCAAAGGTGCGCAAGGGCATCCAGTCTTCCAAGGGGGTGTCCATGAGCGCGCGGCTCAAGGCCTCCTCCAAACGCTCCCAAATCTGCCCCAGGCCCAGCGGAACGGCCACGGGAAACAAGAGCGCCACCGGCCAAAGCACCAGGAGCACGAGACCGAAGTAAGCGTCGCCGGCAAACCAGCGTTGGCGAAACCGCGTCCAACGCGCGAGCCAACCGAGTTGCTCCAACACTTTGGCCACCACCGCCCCCAAGGCGGTTCCTAAGGTATTGAGCCCCGCGTCAACGGCAGAAGGCACACGCAGGGGCAAATAACTTTGCAGGCCCTCCATGAGGAGGGACAGCACCAACCCGCCCAAGGATGTCCACCACACCGCCAAGCGCAAGCGCCCCAAGCGCAGGGCGCTCAGGCAAAACAAGAAACCCAGCGGGGCGTAACCGAGCACATTGGAGGCCACATCAAAGCCACTCCAATAACGCGGCCAGGGCGCCGAGAGAAACGCCCAAAAAGACAGGCCTTGGTCGCGCCAGGGCGAGAACGGATAGAGGCTGGCATACACAATGACGGCCACCCACAGCCAGGCCAACGGCCAGGCGGAAGTGTGTCGCATGCCCGAGCCCCGCCTCAGAAAGGTTTGACCACCACCAGCACCACGGCGATCACCATCAACACCACGGGAATTTCATTGAACCAGCGGTACCAGACGTGGCCGTGGGTGTTGGCATCGGCCATGAATCGCTTGAGCAAACGGGCGCAATAGTGGTGATAACCCAACACCAGGGCCACCACGGTGAGCTTGGCATGCATCCAGCCGTTGCCCTCGCCCATGCCCACACCGTAGCCCAGCCACAGCCAAAAACCCAACACCAGGGCTGACACCATGAGCAGGTTGGTAAAGCGCATGAGCTTGCGCGCCATCAGCAGCAAGCGCTCGCGCTCGGCCGTGGAGCCGGGCTCGACCATGGCCAAGTTGACGAAGATGCGCGGCAGATAAAACAGGCCGGCAAACCAGCTGGCCACAAAGACGATGTGAAAGGATTTGACCCAAAGCATGCCCGCAGTGTAGCCCTGCGCCCTTCAGACAAAAAGATGCCCGACGCTTTGTCGGGCAGAAAAATGTCCTTTTGTTTGCAAAAGGACCCCGCTCAGGGAGGAAAAGCGGGGGGCGTTGTCACGCCCGTGTCCAATCTAGCAAATGTGTTGCCCCCCGACAATGCGGAAAATCTTAGGGTTTGCGGCAGAATGACACCCATGAATCCCTTTCTTGCCCCCTTTCCCGCCCAGCGGCCGCGTCGTCTGCGCCGCGATGATTTCACCCGTCGCCTCGTGCGCGAGCACGCGCTGAGTGTGAATGACCTGATTTACCCGGTGTTTGTGCTCGAAGGCCAACAACGGCGCGAGGCCGTGGCCTCCATGCCCGGCGTGGAACGCCTGAGCTTGGATTTGCTCCTGCCCGTGGCCGAGGAATGCGTGGCCTTGGGCATTCCGGTCATGGCGCTCTTTCCCGTCATTCGCAGCGAGCTCAAGACACCCGATGGGCGTGAGGCCACCAACCCCGACGGCTTGGTGCCCACGGTGGTGCGCGAGCTCAAAAAGCGCTTCCCCGAACTCGGGGTGATGACCGATGTGGCGCTCGACCCCTTCACCAGTCACGGCCAAGACGGCTTGCTGGACGAAACCGGCTACATCCTCAACGACGAAACCGTGGCCGTGCTCACCCAGCAAGCCTTGACCCAAGCCGACGCAGGGGTAGACATCGTCGCGCCCAGCGACATGATGGACGGGCGCATTGGCGCCATTCGCCAAGCGCTCGAAGCGCGTGGCCACATCCACACCCGCATCATGGCCTACAGCGCCAAATACGCGAGCGCCTTCTACGGCCCCTTCCGCGACGCCGTGGGCTCGGCGGGCAATTTGGGCAAGAGCAACAAGAAGGTCTACCAAATGGACCCCGGCAACACCGACGAAGCCCTGCGCGAAGTGGGCCTGGATTTGGCCGAGGGGGCCGACATGGTCATGGTCAAGCCCGGCATGCCCTATCTGGATGTGGTGCGCCGCGTCAAAGAAAGCTTTGCCGTGCCCACCTTTGCCTACCAAGTCTCGGGGGAATACGCCATGCTCAAAGCCGCCGCGCAAAACGGCTGGCTCGACCACGACGCCGTCATGCACGAGAGCCTCTTGGCCTTCAAGCGCGCGGGGGCCGACGGCATCCTGACCTACTTTGCGCTGGATGTGGCGCGACAGTTGCGCGCAGGCGGCTAACCCGAACCGCGAAACGCCTCACACGAAGTTCGATACCCCAGACGCGCTCGGCGGTTCGCACCTGAGCCGCCCTGGGGTAAATCAGCGTTCCGAGAACGCCGAAGAAACGGTTTTGATCAGCGGTTTGGTGAGGTAGCTCAGCACGGACATTTGACCGGTGCGGATTTCCACTTGCGCTGTCATGCCGGGCGTGACCTCAATGGATTTATGGTGGGTAGATGGCATTTGTTCCGAATTGACCTTCACCTGGACCCGATAGAAGATGTGCTCCTGCCCCGCCATCAACTCGGAGAGCGCGTCGGGGCTGACATAGGTCACCGCGCCATCGAGCACGCCATAAATGGAGTAATCAAAGGCGTCGAGCTTGACCGTGGCGGCCTGACCCGGTTTGACAAAGGCCAGATCCGAGGGCTTGAGTTTGGCCTCGACAATCAACTCGCTGCTGGTGGGCAATAACTCCATCACCACATCACCTGGGCGCACGCGCCCCCCGAGCGTTGTCATGCGCAGGTTACGCACCAAGCCATCTGAAGGCGCAAAAATCTGCATGCGCTCCAAATTGGTTTGCCGATCGATCAGGACTTGCTCTTGTGTCG
>VEQC01000268.1 GCA_018883455.1 Limnohabitans sp.
ACCCTTTACTGCCCGATCACCCGAGCCACGCTCTGGCCCAACGCCTGCTCAAGCACGGCGCGCGGGGGGCGGGCTCGGTGTTTAGCTTTGACTTGCGTGGCAGCCGCGCGCAAGGCCGTGCGTTCATTGAGGCCCTGCAACTCTTTAGCCATCTGGCCAATGTGGGCGATTGCCGCAGCCTGGTGATTCACCCGGCGAGCACCACTCACTTTCGCATGAGCGACGAAGCGCTGGCGCAAGCCGGCATTGGGGCGGGCACGATTCGCTTGTCCATCGGACTGGAGGACCCGCTGGATTTGATCGAAGACCTCAAGCGCGCGCTCAAAGCCGCCGAGAAAGCGGGGGCCTGAAGATGCAAATCCAACTGGCAACCCATTCGATTTACGCCTACACCGGGGGGCGTGCACACACGCCCGGCCAAGCCACCGTGGTCTTCATTCACGGAGTTTTGCAAGACCACAGCACCTGGATTTTGCAGTCGCGGTATTTGGCGCACCACGGCTTTAATGTGTTGGCCATTGACCTGCCCGGCCATGGCCGCAGCGGCGGGGAGGCACCCGCGAGCGTGGAGACCGCGGCCCAAGGGGTATTGGCCCTGCTCGACGCGCTCGGGCTGGAGCAGGCCATTTTGGTGGGGCACAGCTGGGGCGCGTTGATTGCGCTCGAAGCCGCGGCGCAACAACCCTCACGGGTGAGCCATGCGGTGTTGGTGGGCATTGCGTTCCCGATGAAGGTCTCGCCAGCGTTGCTGGAGGCCTCGCAACACGAGCCGGAGAAAGCGATTGCGATGATCAACACCTTCTCGCGGGCGACGCTCGCGGCGCCCCCCTCCTCGCTCGGCCCAGGCACTTGGGTGTACGGCGCGGGACGCGCGCTCAACCGCCGCATTTTGCGCAGCAACCCCACCGTCAATGTGTTTCACCGCGGGTTTGTGGCGTGCGACCAGTACGCACGGGGCTTGGAAGCCATGGCGCAAGTCAAGGCCGATGTGTTGTTCATTTTGGGCAAGGTGGACCAAATGACCCCGCCCAAAGCCGCGCAAGGCTTGATTGACACCGCGCGCCAGCGTTCGGGACCGGCACGCACCGAAGTGGCCATGGTGCCGATGGGGCATCACCAAATGCACGAGGCGGCCGAGGAAACCTTGGCGGCGCTCAAAGCGTTTTTAGCCGGCTGAGCCGCACCTCGCCGCGTCTTGCGCGTCCAGCGTGTGTGTCGCGTTCATCGCGACTTGCGCGCTCACAACACATCGCGCAAGCGCCAATCGGCAGTGCGCCGCCACAGGCCTTGATTCGCGTCGGTGGGGACGATGAGTAAGCGCGCCATCAGCGGCTGCAGGGGCGTTTCTTGGGGGTCGGCGAGGAGCACGTAGCGCGCGGACTGGTGATGGTCTTGTCCGCTCTCGTGCAAGCGCCCGACCCAATCGAGGTCGACCAAGACGGCCAACACTTCTTCGAGCTGGAGCGGATCGACGCGCAAGGATTCGCTCAAGGTGAGTAAACCCAGCCCATGGCTCGGGGTTTGGCGATGGGAATGCAGCCGTTGCAAGGCCTCGGTGGCGAGTTGAAAGCGCCAGCCCACTTGGTTGAAGGGGCGAACCTGTTCGCTCAACAAGCGCGGTAAATTCGCCACCAAAACAGCGCCGGTGAGGGCCACGCCCCAAAAAAGGTAGATCCACACCAAGAGGATGGGCACGGCCGCGAACGCGCCGTAGATCATGGAGAAGGTGGACATTTTGGCGATGTACACCGCCAATGCGTTGCGCGCCAAACCCATGATACCCGAGACCCATAGCCCGCCCACCAGCGCGTGTGACCAACGCACTTGGGTATAGGGCACGTACCGATAGAGGGCCGAGAACGCCAGGGTGACGAGGGCGAACTCCATCACTTCAAAAACATCGCGCAGGGTGGTGGCCCAAGGCCCCAGCCAAACACGCGTGAAGGCCACCAACTGCGCCATGGCCACGAGCGCGAGGCCCGCCATGAGGGGCACCAAGGTGAGCGTGGTCCAGTAGAGCAAGAGGCGTTGGGCGAGCGGGCGGCGCTGACGCACGCGCCAAATGGCGTTGAGGCTGCGGTCGATGGTGAAGACCAGCGCCAGGGCCGAGATGATCAAGAGCACCACCCCGAGGGAGCCGAGCCGGCTGGCTTTGTTGGCAAAGAGGCTCAAGGAGTTGAGCACTTGGCGCGCGATGCTCTCGGGCACCAAGCTCTCCACCAAACGGCGCTGCACCACGTCTTGAAACTCCGCGAAGATGGGAAAGGCCGTGAAAACCGCCAAGCCCACGGTGATGAGGGGCACGAGCGCCATGGTGGTGGTGAAGGTGAGGCTGCCCGCAGCCTGGCCCAATCGGTCTTCCCGAAAGCGCTGGCGCAGCAGACGCGCGGCGTCACGCCAGGGGAAATGCTGGAGGTGCCGGACGAAGGCTTGCAGATGCGGGACAATGACGGTTGCCATCTTGCCATCATAGAGCCCATGACCGACGTACACCCGACTGCCTCCCCCACGCCCGCCCCGGCGCATGCGCGCTTGACGCGGCTCTTGGCGGTCTCGAGCCTGTTGGGGCTGATTGTGCTGGGCTTGGCTTGGGAGTTGTGGCTCGCCCCGCTGCGTCCCGGGGGCAGTTGGGTGGCTTTGAAAGTGCTGCCCCTGTGCATTCCCTTGGCGGGCTTGCTGAAGAACCGCATGTACACCTACCGCTGGGTGAGCTTGTTGGTTTGGCTGTATTTCACCGAGGGCGTGGTGCGCGCCTGGAG